>WOYT01000153.1 GCA_011620695.1 Proteiniphilum sp. | reverse complement strand
ACAGCCAGATCAACAGACTGCGTGCTGAAAATGAAGAGCTGAGACTCAGACCGGAGTCCTGCCCAGAGTGCCCTGAAGTAGAGCCGACCGTAGTTACCGAGGAAGTTTATGTACCCAACGTAGTGTTCTTCCGCATCAACTCTGCCAAGATCGACAAGGGTCAGCAGGTTAGCGTTTACAACACAGCTGAGTACATGAAAGCCAACCCGAATGCCAGGGTGAACATCGTAGCTTACGCCGATGCTCAGACCGGTACACCGGAATACAATTTCGCGCTCTCTGAAAAACGTGCAAGAGCCGTTGCAGATGCACTGACCAACGATTACGGAATCGACAGCAATCGCATCTCAATCGACTGGAAGGGTGATACCGAACAACCTTATGCTGAAAACGACTGGAACCGTGTTGCTATCTTCTTTGTGGACTAAGCATACGATTCAGGACTGATAAATTCCAAAACAACCCGATCAGAAGATCGGGTTGTTTTTTTTGTGCAGACAGGTTCAACAGGAAGAAGATTCCCTGTCACACGTTACTCCTTGATATAGATCCTTTTCACACGGGGAGAGACCGAAGTGAGTATCTCATAGGGAATGGTGCCGATTGATTCAGCCTGTTCAACGACCGAGAGCTCCTCCCCAAAGAGAATCACCACATCACCCTCCCGGGCAGGGATATCGGTCACATCCACCATGCAGAGATCCATACAGACATTCCCCACGATAGGTGCCGGCAACCCGTTGATCAGCACCTTCCCTCTGCGGTTGCCAAACTGCCGGCTCAGGCCATCGGCATAACCAAATCGGATGGTGGCAATTCGTGCCTTTCGTGCCAGCATCTCCTTTCTGCCATAACCGATGGTTTCGTTGGCTGGCACCTCCTTGATCTGAAGAATGGTTGTTTTAAGGGTGCAGACATTCCTCGGCCCCTGAAGACCACTGGCACTGATCCCATAGAGACCGATCCCCAGCCGCGCCATATCCCACTCCGCTGCAGGAAAGCGCTCCAACCCGGCAGAATTGAGGATATGCTTCCATACCCTGTATTGCAATGCCTCTTCAATCGCGTTGGCCGCCCGACGGAAACGCTCCATCTGCTGGTTGGTGAAGTCGTCGAATATCCAGCTCTCGCTGGCAGCGAGATGAGAGAAGACAGAGAGCACTTTCAACCCTTTCTGCGCAGCCAGACGTGTGACCAGCGCCGGTATCTGCTCAGGCAGGAAGCCCAGGCGATGCATGCCGCTATCGATCTTCAGATGAATCGGGTAGCCGGTAATGCCTCTCCTTTCGGCCTCTTTGATATAGGCCTCCAGGATACGGAAGTTATAGACCTCCGGCTCCAGGTCGTGCGTGAAGAGTTCCTCGAAGCCGTTCACCTCTGGGTTGAGGACCATCACCGGGAGGGTGATACCCTCCGTTCTGAGTTGGATACCCTCCTCTGCCACCGCAACGGCCAGGTAATCGCAGCGGTGATACTGCAGTGTTTTGGCAATCTCCACAGCTCCCGCACCATAGCCATTGGCTTTCACCATGCAGACCAGCTTGGTGTGTGGCGGCAGTTTCGACTTATAAAAGTTGAAATTGTGCACCACTGCATCCAGGTCCACCTCCAGCTGTGTCTCATGAATACGCTCCTCCAACAGTGTGCTGATCCTTTCAAAGTGAAATTTACGTGCTCCTTTCAGCAGGATCAACTCTCCACGGAACGATTTCCACAAGCCTGACCGGATAAACTCATCGGTAGTGGGAAAGAACACTTTTTCCTGCAGTGCGAAAAGCTCCGCATTGGCCGTTATGTCAGGTCCGATGCCGATCAGCTTATCGATCCCCGCCTGCTCCGTCAGTTCCGCCACACGCCGGTAGAGTGAACGGGGCGACAATCCGCTTTGCAGTATGTCGGAGAGGATCACCGTCTTGGTCAGGGATCGCTCCAGACGACGCTGCTGCTGAAAATCGAGAGCGATGCGGATGGAGTTGATGTCGGAGTTATAGGTATCATTGATGATGAGACACTCCTGTTTACCCTTGCGTAACTCCAGCCGCATGGCCACCGGTTCCAGCTGTCGCATTCTTTCCGATAGCTCTGTGGGTGAGACATGCAGGTAGAGGGCCACCGCCAGACAGTTGATGGCATTCTCAATCGAAGCCTCATCGGTAAAAGGAATCTGAAAGGCGTATTCAAAGTTGAGGAAAGAGTAACGTATCAGCGTCTGCTCATCGCTCTTCTCTATTGCTGAGATGAAGAGCGGTGCATCGCGGTTGCTCCTCGACCAGGAGAATGATTTCTGCGAGAGCACCATCAGATCCACGCATCGTGACACCAGTTCATTGTCTTCATCGAAGATAAAAACGTCACAGTTGACAAATAGCTCCAGCTTCTCCATGCATTTCTGCTGGAGTGAGGTGAAGTTCTCCTGGTGGGCCTCCCCTATCTTGGTCAGGACACCGATGGTGGGCCGGATCATTGTCTCCAGTGGTTCCATCTCATCCGGTAGCGAGATGCCTGCTTCAAAGATCCCCAGCTCGCTCTTCTCATCCAGCTGCCACACCGACAGGGGTACACCAATCTGGGAGTTATAGCTGCGGGGAGAACGGGTAATGTTGTAATCTTTCTCCAGAAGCTGGTAGAGCCACTCCTTTACAATGGTCTTGCCATTGCTTCCGGTGATACCGATCACCGGAATGTCGAAGCGTGAACGATGCCATGCAGCGATCTTCTGCAGGGCGGTGAGACTGTTTTTCACCTTGAGGAAATTGGCATTGGTGAAAGCAGCCCACTCAGGGAGCATCTTCGTCACCACAAAATTGCGCACCCCCTCCCGGTAGAGCTCGGTGACATATCGATGGCCATCGTTGCTGCGTGTTTCAAGAGCAAAAAAGAGTGTGGCATCCGGATCAGTTAGCCTGCGGCTATCGGTGAGCAACAGAGCGATATTGGCCGGGCGCAACTCCTTAGCCGGCAGTTGCAAAATTGAAGCGATCTGTTGAATGGTGTAGTCCATAAAGGGTCTCCTCACAAAGTCAATTTTTGACGTTCTTCATCACAGGAAATAAAGGGATAACGACGGGCAAATGCCTCCAGCTTTTCTGCCGTCTGCTGTCGAAAGAGACGGAAAGCGTCGCTGTCGGGGTGCAGGGGTCGGTGCTCCAGTGCCTGACGGATTGCCGACCACTCTCTGTTCACCACATTTGTCTCTTCGCTGAAACAGGATCGGGAGAAGCACTCCCAGATATAGTTTACCGCCTGGGAGGAGGGATGAAGCATCTCCTCTCCATAGAAACGATAATCCCGTAACTCATCCAGCATCAACTCATAGGCCGGGAAGTAGGCGATCTGCTTCGGAAAGAGAGATTGCAGCTGTTCAATAGCCAAAAGGAGAACCGCCTTGCTCAGCTGGTTCTCATGTGCTCCATCTTTCAGGTGTCGTACAGGGCTCACCGTGAAAATCAGCTTCATCCCCGGGTTGAGCTGCAACAGACGGTTGATCAGATCTTCCCACACCTGAGCGATCTCCGCCACTGTCATTCGGGAGCGATTGAAATGATCTGCCGGCAGTTTGTGGCAGTTGGCAACAATCTGCTGATCCTCCTTCCGACGATAAACCCAGGCGGTACCAAACGTGATCAAAAGCAGATCTGTCTGTGGCATCAACGCCACCGCCCTTTCATATCGCTGGTTGATCATCTGCAGGGTTTGCTCCCTGCAGGACGAAGAGAATGCTCCGTGATGCATCGGGCTGTGATACATTCCGTTGTGAAAGAAAAGCTCTTCACTGGTGAATGGCTCACCGGTGATTATTCTTTCGATCGCATGAGAGACCGATAAAGGATTGTAGAGGATCCCGAAGGGATTGATCTCCACTCGGAACTTGTGCTCAACCAGCTTCCTGCCAATCTCCTCCGAGAAACAGGATCCCAACAACATCATTTGAGTGGAGTGACTGATCGTCACATCTCTCACTGAATAATCTATGCGTGTACGAAACTCCATCTCAGCTACCAATCTATTGTCTTATGTCTTACAAAAATAACAATAAAGCAACCATAAAGCGAAAAGGAACCGTTTATAATTTGTGAAAATGAAGAAGGGAGGGATATAAAAAAGGAAAGGTTGTCTCACGACAACCAATCTTCATTGTTAACCTTAAATCTA
>WOYT01000029.1:1282-4344 GCA_011620695.1 Proteiniphilum sp. | reverse complement strand
AGCGACACGCTCGAGTCGCGTGTGCAGGAGAGCTACACCAATGGCGTGCGGGGTGCATCCATCATGGTGCAGAAGCAGACGGGAGCCAACACCGTATCGATAGCCAACGCGGTGAAGGAGCAGCTTCCGGAGCTGAAGAAGAACCTGCCTCCTGATATCAAACTGGAGACGGTGATGGACTCATCGGATCAGGTGAGGGTCTCCATCAACAGCTTGCTGGAAACCATCCTGCTGGCGCTGGTCATTGTGGGGCTGGTCGTGCTCTTCTTCCTGGGACGGTGGCGTGCCACCATCATCGTGATGGTGACGATCCCCATCTCGCTGATCGGTTCTTTTATCTACCTCTACCTGACCGGAAATACAATCAACATCATCTCGCTCTCGGCGCTCTCCATCACCATCGGGATGGTGGTGGACGATGCCATCGTGGTGCTGGAGAACATCACCAGCCATATTGAGCGGGGCAGTCGCCCGCGTCAGGCAGCTGTTTACGGTACCGAGGAGGTCTCCCTTTCGGTGACCGCCTCCACGCTGACCATCATCGCCGTCTTTTTGCCGATGACCATGATAAGCGGCTTTGCCGGTGTGATGTTCAATCAGCTCGGGTGGATGGTGACCATCATCATCTCGCTCTCGTTGATCATCGCCATGACACTCACCCCCATGATGGCTTCCAATATGTTGCGTGCCAACAAAGAGATGAAGGTGAACAACTTTGATCGCTGGTACAACAAAAGGGTGTTGCCGCTGCTCAACCGCTTGGATTATCATTACTCCCGCCTGGTGAACGGGGTGGTGCGCCGACGCAGTTTCACTATCTTCATGATCGTGCTCATCTTCGTGGTGAGTGCGGTGATCAGTGCTGTGACGCTGAAGACAGAGTTTATGCCGCAATCGGACAACGACAATATCTCGATGACCGTGGAGATGCCCACAGGCACCCGCCTGGAGGTGTCACGAGAGACGGGACACCGCATCGCGCAGATGTTGGAAACGAAATATCCGGAGATTGAGATTATCTCCTTCAGAGTGGGTGCTGCCAGTGAGGACAACGCCTTTGCGGCCATGCAGGACAATGCATCCAACATCATGACCTACACCGTTCGGCTAACGGAAGCCAAGAACCGCAAGAAGAGCATCTATGATGTCTCCGACGAGATACGTCAGGATCTGGCAGCCATGCCGGAGTTAGGACGTTTTCAGGTGACACCCGGTGGTGGCATGGCTTCCGGCATGGTCGGCGGAAACAACGTGGAACTGCAGATCTTCGGCTACGACCTGGCTGTGACCGACAGGGTGGCCAGTGAACTGAAAGGAAAAATGGAAGAGGTGGAGGGTCTCAGGGACGTCACCATTTCCCGGAAAGATTACCGTTTGGAGTACCAGATACAGTTCGACCGGGAGAAGCTGGCACTGAACGGGCTGAATATGAGCACTGCTGCAAATGCGATCCGCAACAGGATCAATGGCCTCGTCATGTCGCGCTACCGTGAGGAGGGTGAGGAGTATGACATCAGGGTGCGCTACGATCAGCAATATCGCGAGTCGATCGAAAATATCGAGAATATCATGATCTACAACCCGATGGGTGTCGGTGTTCGTGTTCGTGACCTGGGAACGGTGGTAGAGGCATCTACCCTTCCACAGATCGACCGGCAGGACCGCCAGCGCATCGTCACCGTCACCGGCACCATCTATGGCCGTGTGCTGAGTGATGTGGTGGAAGATGTGAACAGCCTGCTGGCTGAATATGAGGTGCCAGCAGGCGTGCAGATCGAGATCGGCGGAGCAATCGAAGATCAGCAGGATACGTTTGCTGACCTGGGACTGTTGCTGCTGATCGTCACGCTGCTGGTCTATATTGTGCTGGCATCGCAGTTCGAGTCGCTCACCTATCCCTTTATGATCATCCTGACTGTTCCCTTCGCCTTCACCGGATCGATCCTGCTGTTGGCACTCACCGGTGAACCGTTTGGCATCATGGGCTTCATAGGGCTGATCATGCTGGTGGGTATGGTGGTGAAGAACGCCATCGTGCTGATCGACTACATCAACCTGAACCGGGAACGGGGAATGTCGATCATCACCGCCGTCGTCCACGGGGGACGCTCCCGTCTGCGGCCGGTGTTGATGACCACGCTCACCACCATCCTGGGAATGGTGCCGCTGGCCATCGGTACGGGACAGGGATCTGAAATTTGGAAGTCGCTCGGTATCGCCATCATTGGCGGTATGACCTTCTCCACGATCATCACCCTCGTGCTGATCCCGGCACTTTACTCCATGATGGCCGGTTACGGCGTGCACAGGAGACGCAGGAAGCATCGCGAGGTGCTGGTGAGCAATCAAGTGAATGAATAAGTAAACAACCAGAATGATATGAAAGCAGTGATGATTATACTGGATCAGGCACACTACGACATAATCGTGGATAAACTGGACAGACTCAGCATACGTGGTTTCACCTCCTGGAAAGAGGTGTACGGCAAGGGCAGCAAAAACGGCATTCCCCACTACGGGAGCCATGCCTGGCCTTCGGTAAACAATGCCATCCTCACGGTGGTGACGGATGATAAGGTGGAGGGGCTGCTGGCTTACCTCAGGGAGCTGGACAACGAATCGGCCAATCTCGGCTTGAGGGCGTTTGTCTGGAACATAGAGGCGGGAATGTGATTCAATTTTAAACGATAGATTTCCCGGGGCGTCGCTGTTGTACAGTGGCGCCCTCTCTATTGATAACCCAATACATTATACGTGCAAATAAAAGAAAGATTTAAATTGTGTTACTGATTATTTTTTCGAGGACAATGGATTGGCAGATTGATGTATCTTTGTGTAAAATGTATAGCAACTATGGTACTTGAACATTTACCAGACGACAATGCCGGACGTTTAAATCCCGGGATAACCCGTGAGGAGGCTTATGCACTGGTGGAAAAATACAACAAAGAGCCGTTTCATATTCAGCACGCCGAGACGGTTGAATTTGTGATGCGCTATTTTGCCGGCAAACTGGGGTATGCCGATGAGGTCGATTTTTGGGGCCTGGTGGGTTTGTTGCA
>WOYT01000029.1:0-1182 GCA_011620695.1 Proteiniphilum sp. | reverse complement strand
TGCAGGTTGTTCGCGCGATCTCATTCGCAAAGGAGCCGACCTTCTCGGCTGGGAACTTGATTACCTGATGGAGGAAACCATCAAAGCCATGCAGGAGAAAGAGAGAGAGGAGCGGTAGAGAGGTGCAGACCGCTTTCCGCTCCCTGATTTGTTTTTTTCAGACATAGCAGATTTCTGACAGGTGCGTGAACCGATTGTACCTAAGGCGTGTTCAATAATAATAAGAATTCATCTCATAGTGAATGTAACATGGCAATTATCAGAAGCATCCTCGATACCGACCTCTATAAGTTTACCACCAGTTATGCCTATTCCAAGCTGTTTCCGCGTGCCTACGGCGAGTTTGAGTTCGTGGACCGGAGCAACGGCGACTATCCGGAAGGGTTTGACCGGCTGCTGCGGCAGGAACTGGATCAGATGTCACAGCTATCGCTCTCGCGTGAGGAGGAGCAGTTCGTCAGGAAGCAGATGCCTTATCTTCCACCGATCTATATTGATTTCCTGAAAGGCTTCCGGTTTGATCCGTCGGAGCTGGAGATCCACATGGAAGAGAGAAAGCTGCACATCAAAGCTACCGGGTTGCTTTACCGGGTAACCATGTGGGAGACGCCCATCCTGGCTACTGTCTCGGAACTCTTCTTCCGGGAGACCGGCCAGCACCCCGACCTGAAATATATGGAGGAGGAAGCGATCAAGAAAGCGGTAAAAATGAAAGAGCACGGCATCACCTTCTCCCTGTTCGGGATGCGGCGCCGGTTCAGCCTTGATGTGGAGGACAGGGTGACAGCACTGTTGAAAGCGCATGCAGGTGAAAGCCTGTTTGGAACCAGTAATGTCTATATGGCCTACAAACACAACCTGCGTGTGTCGGGTACCCATCCGCATGAGTGGGTACAGTTTCATGGCTCTACCTACGGGTACAAGATGGCCAATTACATGTCGATGGAGGACTGGATCAATGTATTCGACGGCGACCTGGGAACGGTGCTGACCGACACCTATACCACCGACGTGTTTTTGCGCAACTTCAGTAAGAAGCATGCGGCACTCTTTACCAGCCTCCGCCACGATAGCGGTGACCCGTTTGTTTTCGCGGATAAGGTGATTAAACGGTATGAAGAGCTTCGAGTGAACCCCAAACTCAAATACCTGGTCTTTTCCGACAGTCTGAACGTGGAGAAG
>WOYT01000094.1 GCA_011620695.1 Proteiniphilum sp. | reverse complement strand
GGGCCAATCATCTCTTCGGGACGTACCCACCGGTCAAAATCTTCCGCCGTCACATACCCCAGACGTACCGCTTCCTCTTTCAGCGTGGTCCCGTTCCGGTGAGCCGCGTTGGCAATCTCGGCAGCTTTATAGTAACCGATGTGGGGATTGAGGGCGGTAACCAGCATCAGTGAGTTATTGAGCAACTCTTTGATGCGCGCCCTGTTGGGTTCAATGCCCGACACGCAGTGGATATCGAACGAGAGGGCAGCATCGCCCAGCAGCTGCGCACTTTGCAGGAAGTTGGCCGCCATCACCGGCTTGAACACGTTGAGTTCGAAATGGCCCTGCATGCCTCCTACGGCGATTGCCATATCGTTTCCGATGACCTGTGCGCACACCATGGTGAGCGCCTCCGCCTGGGTGGGATTCACCTTCCCCGGCATGATGGACGATCCCGGCTCGTTGGCAGGGATCGTGATCTCACCGATGCCGCTACGGGGTCCCGAGGCCAGCAGACGGATATCATTGGCAATCTTGTTGAGCGAGACGGCCACCTGTTTGAGGGCACCATGCGTCTCCACAATGGCATCGTGAGCGGCCAGCGCTTCGAACTTGTTTCCGGCCGTCACAAAGGGAAGTCCGGTAAACGCCGCGATATAGCGGGCTACGGTCACATCGTAATTTTTCGGCGTATTCAGTCCCGTGCCCACCGCCGTGCCGCCCAACGCCAACTCCGAGAGGTGCGGCAGCGTATGTTCAATGGCCTTTATCCCAAACGCCAGCTGGGCGGCATAACCGCTGAACTCCTGACCGAGCGTGAGGGGGGTGGCATCCATCAGATGGGTGCGCCCTATCTTCACCACATCGGCCATCTCCCGCGATTTGGCGACCAGCGACTGCTGCAGGTGACGCAACCCGGGCAGGGTCACCTCTACAATCTTTTTGTAGCAGGCAATATGCATGGCGGTGGGGAACGTGTCGTTGGACGACTGTGACATATTCACATCATCGTTGGGCTGCAGCGTTTTATCGCCCTCCCCGATCGTTTTGCCTGCCAGCTGATGGGCACGGTTGGCAATCACCTCGTTCACGTTCATGTTGCTCTGTGTGCCCGACCCTGTCTGCCAGATGACCAGCGGGAACTGATCGGCATGTTTCCCTTCGAGTATCTCGTCGCACACCCGTGCAATGAGGTCGCGTTTTTCCCGCGACAAGACGCCCAGCTCATGATTGGCATAGGCAGCTCCTTTTTTAAGGTATGCAAAACCTTGGATGATCTCCGCCGGCATCGATGCCGACGGCCCGATTTTGAAATTGTTGCGCGATCGCTCTGTCTGCGCTCCCCACAGCTTGTCGGCCGGGACTTTCACCTCTCCAAGGGTGTCTTTTTCAATTCTAAATTTCATAACCATAGTTTTTGTTTAACAGTTCTGTTACTGATTGTTGCAATTTCTTCAAAGATAAAAAGAATAAACGAAATATTATTATTTATAACTGATATAAATAATTAATCCAAAAATGGCTATCTTTGCGGTTCGAAACAGGAACGGGATTCATAGATGCGTCTTTCAGAACTCAAAACCGGACAAAAAGCATATATCATAAAAGTAAATGGTAGCGGCGCTTTCAGGAAACGCATCCTGGAAATGGGATTTGTACGGGGTGAAGAAGTGAAGTCGGTACTGAACGCCCCGTTGAAAGACCCCATCAAGTATGAGCTCATGGAGTATGAGGTCTCCCTGCGACGGAGTGAAGCGGTGATGGTTGAAATATCCATGCTCGCGAAAGATTCCCCAAAAAACGACCTTTACATGGATGACCTGCTGCCGGCTGATGAGACATCGCTCTCTGCAGCACCTCCGTTTCACAGGAATGGAGCGGGACGCCAGAGACGTCATCGATTCGGACAGCACCAAACACCGGAAAAAAACATCAAAGTAGCCTTATTGGGAAATCCCAATTCCGGAAAGACCTCTATTTTCAACCTGGCATCAGGGGCTCACGAGCGGGTGGGTAACTACAGCGGGGTGACGGTGAACGCCAAAGAAGGAATGTTAAGACACAACGGTTATACCTTCACGCTGGTCGACTTACCCGGTACCTATTCGCTTTCTGCATACACCCCCGAGGAGTTGTACGCCCGAAAATACATGCTGGAGGAAAAACCCGACGTGATCGTGAATGTGGTGTCGGCATCGGCCCTGGAGAGGAACCTCTATCTCACCACCGAACTGCTTGATCTGCAAGTCCCGATGGTCATCGCCCTCAACATGTACGATGAGCTTGAGGAGAGCGGACGCACCTTTGATCATGAGCAATTCTCTGCCCTCATCAAAACCCCTATTGTCCCCACGGTAGGTAAGAGAGGCGAAGGCATCCCCTCGTTGCTCGAAAAAGTAATCACCGTTTATCGTAATGAAGAGCGCGTCCCGGTACGAATCCCTTACGGAAGGGTGTTGGAGAAGTCAATCTCCATCATGGAACGGGAGCTGCAACAGAGCGAGGTGACACATTGGGGCATGCCACTGCGGTATGTCTGCATCAAATTGCTTGAAGGAGATAAGGAGGTGGAGGGTCGCGTACAAACACTCTCCGGCCGGGAGCAGATCTTCGCGCGCAGAGACAAAGAGCGATCCTATATTGAGAAACTGCTGCGTGAAGATCCGGAATCGGCATTCACCAATGCCCGTTACGGATTTATCACCGGGGGGTTGAAGGAGACTCTCTCCGGCAAAATTCATTTTGCCGACAAAACGCGACTGATCGACAGCATTGTAACGAATCAGTATGTGGGTTTCCCGGTGTTTTTCCTCTTCCTCTGGATCATGTTTGAGGCTACTTTTCATCTGGGAAGTTACCCCATGGCGGCCATCGAGTGGCTTGTGTCCGGGCTGGGCAACCTGATCCGGGACAACATGGCGGATGGCCCGCTGAAAGCACTGATCGTGGATGGCATCGTGGGCGGCGTGGGCGGCGTCATCGTGTTCCTTCCCAACATTGTGATACTCTATCTTTTCATTGCCTTTATGGAGGACTCCGGTTATATGGCCCGTGCCGCCTTCATCATGGACAAGCTGATGCACAAAATAGGGCTGCACGGAAAATCGTTTATCCCAATGATCATGGGATTCGGTTGCAATGTACCTGCCGTGATGGCCACCCGCACCATCGAGAGCCGCAGCAGCCGCATGATCACCATGCTGATCATTCCTTTCATGTCGTGCAGTGCCCGTCTGCCGGTGTACATTCTCTTTGTGAGCGCTTTTTTCCCCTCCCGGGCAAGCATCGTGCTGTTGGGATTATATGCTTTCGGCATCCTGATTGCCGCCCTCACGGCACGCCTGTTCCGCAAGACACTTTTCAAAGAGGAGGAGACCCCCTTCGTGATGGAGCTGCCCCCATACAGGATGCCTACCCTGAAATCGATTTTCATCCATATGTGGGACCGGTCACGACAGTATCTCCAAAAGATGGGAGGCCCCATCCTCATTGCCTCCATCGTGATCTGGTTCCTGGGCTATTTCCCACACAATGAGCACAAAAATTCGGACTTCGATACCCAAACAGCACAGGTAGAAGCACAGTTCAACAGGGATGAAATCAACGCACCCGAACGGGATGTGCTTCTTGCCGGGATCGCCCACGCAAGGAATACGGCACATCAGGAAAACTCCTACATCGGGAGAATTGGTAAGTTCATGGAACCGGTGATGCGACCGCTCGGATTCGACTGGAAAATATCGGTGAGCCTCCTCTCGGGGATGGCTGCCAAGGAGATTGTGATCAGCACCATGGGGGTACTTTACGCGGGCGACAGCGACGACCAGCAGTCGTTGCAGGCAAGACTAAAGGCGGAGACCTATCCCGATGGGACGCCCGTATTCACCACGCTTGTGATCATCGGCTTCCTGCTTTTTGTACTGATTTACTTCCCCTGCATCGCCACCATTGCAGCCATTAAGGAGGAATCCCATTCCTGGAAATGGGCGCTGTTCAGTGTACTTTATTCCACCGGCCTGGCGTGGCTTATCGCCCTTGTGGTGCACCAGGTGGGGAGTCTGTTCATTTAGACTTCACAGCCTTTCAAACTTTTTATTCATTCATTTTGTTATAAGATTATGGACCTGCAACTATTAATTGTCATCATCATCGGGATCATCACAGGGATCATCCTCCTGCGGCAGATATGGAATTTCTTCACCCGGGAAGACGTTTCCCACTGCGGCGGCTGCAAGGGATGTGAAATATCGAAAAAGCACCTTTCCTCCGACCTGTAAATCCATTTCAGTTAAAAAATAAAGTTTTATCTATGCATGCAATTCTGATAAAAGAGGATAAGTCATTGGTTTGGAGCGAGGTTCCA
>WOYT01000122.1 GCA_011620695.1 Proteiniphilum sp. | reverse complement strand
CCAGATCAGGCTCAACCTGGGATTCGCGACCCTGGAAGGTGCCGAGATCTTCCAGTCGATCAATCCTTTCTTTGTGGTATTCCTCACCCCCATCATCGTGGGGTTCTTCGGATGGCTCCGCGCCAGGGGAAAGGAACCCTCCACACCACGCAAGATCGCGATCGGCATGGGTATCGCCGCGCTGGCATACGCCGTGATGGCCATTGGTTCCACGGGACTCCCACTCAAAAGTGAGGTGGATTCAATGGGTGGTTTGCCCGATGCTGCCCGTGTCACACCATGGCTGCTGATCGGCACCTATTTCATCCTGACCGTGGCCGAGCTCTTCATCAGTCCTCTCGGCATCTCTTTCGTATCGAAAGTGGCTCCACCAAAATATCAGGGAATCATGCAGGGAGCCTGGCTGGGTGCCACCGCCGTGGGCAACAGCCTGCTCCTTATCGGTGCCATCTTTTATACCTCCATCTCAATGACTGCCACCTGGATGGTCTTTGTGGCAGCCTGTCTGATCTCCATGTTCACCATGCTGGCGATGCTCAAATGGCTGGAGCGGATTGCCAAATAAAATGATCACCCATTCCGCTGAACGGGTAAACCGGTGGAATTTTCCACCGGTTTTTTTTGTGAAATCGCTTCTTTGATTAAAGTTCCTCACCCAATGAAAGATAGAATCAATCGTTGATAACTTGTCGCAAAAACGAGCAGATGCTACCCCCTTTTTCTGTATATTTGCCGTTGCTAATCGCAGGTAACCATTCAGCAATATGCATCCATTTGTTCATCTACACGTTCACTCCCAATATTCGCTCCTCGACGGGCAGGCCAGCATCCAGCGACTGGTAGACAAGGCCATGAACGACGGCATGCGTGCCATCGCTCTCACCGATCACGGAGCGATGTATGGCATCAAGGAGTTTCTCAACTACTGCAACAAGAAAAACGGGCCACATAAGGCTGAGATCCTCAAACTGAGGAAAGAGATCGACTCCCTCGTGAATGAGGGGAATGATGTTTCCGCCAGGAAGGAAGCGTTGCTGCAGCGGCTGCAGGAAACGGAGAAGAAGCTGTTCAAGCCGATCGTGGGGTGTGAGTGTTACCTGGCGCGTCGCGACCGTTTTTCACAGTCGGACAAGATCGACGGCAGCGGCTGGCACCTGGTGGTGCTGGCCAAGAACCTGACCGGATACAAGAACCTGGTGAAGATGGTATCCAAGAGCTGGACCGAGGGGTTCTACTATCGTCCACGCATCGACAAGGAACTGCTGGAGCAACATAGCCAGGGGCTGATCGTCACCTCCGCCTGCCTTGGGGGTGAGATCTCCCGCAAGGTGGACAGCGGACAGATCAGCGACGCCGAGGAGGCGGTGCAGTGGTACAAGCGGGTGTTCGGCGATGATTACTACCTGGAGCTGCAGCGTCACAAGACCGACCGGCCCGATGCCGACCAGACCACCTACCCCAAGCAGGAGCGGGTGAACCAGGAGCTGATACGCATCGCCCGCAAGTACGGCGTGAAGCTGATCGCCACCAACGATGTCCACTTCGTGAACGAAGAGGATGCCGATGCGCACGACCGCCTCATCTGTCTCAGCACGGGAAAGGATTTCGACGACCCCGACCGGATGCGTTACACCAAACAGGAGTGGCTCAAAACCACCGCAGAGATGAACCAGATCTTTGCCGATATCCCGGAGGTGCTGACCAACACCCTGGAGGTTGCAGAGAAGGTGGAGTTTTATTCGATCGACAACCCACCGCTGATGCCTTTCTATCCCATCGATCCATCTTTCGGCACTGAGGAGGAGTACCGTAAGAAGTACCCTGAAGAGCTGCTGAAGCAGGAGTTCGGCGAGGCTACCTTCCACCGTCTGGGTGACTACGACAAGGTGATACGTGTGAAGCTGGAGGCAGACTACCTGGCATACCTCACCTTTCAGGGAGCACGTCGCCGCTACGGCGAGGAGCTGACCGAGGAGATCCGTGAGCGGCTCACCTTCGAGTTGGAGACCATCAAGCACATGGGGTTCCCCGGTTACTTCCTGATCGTGCAGGATTTCATCAATGCCGCCAGGGAGATGGATGTGGCGGTAGGACCGGGGCGCGGCTCGGCAGCCGGCTCGGCAGCCGCATACTGCCTGGGAATCACCAACATCGACCCGTTGAAGTATGACCTGCTGTTCGAGCGTTTCCTGAATCCTGACCGCATCTCGATGCCCGATATCGATATCGACTTCGACGACGAGGGACGTGGCAAGGTGCTGCGATGGGTGACGGAGAAGTACGGGAGTGAGAAGGTAGCCCACATCATCACCTATGGCACCATGGCGACAAAATCTTCCATCAAGGATGTGGCCAGGGTGCACAAGCTGCCTCTCTCGGAGTCAAACCGCCTGGCGAAGCTGGTCCCCGACAGGATACCCAACGTGAAAAAGGTGAACCTACGGGTGGCCATCGACAATGTGCCGGAGCTGAAGGAGGCGGCCAACAGCAGCGACCCGCTGGTGAGGGATACCCTCAAGTATGCCGAGATGCTGGAGGGCAATGTACGCAATACCGGGGTGCATGCTTGTGGTGTCATCATCGGCCAGAGTGATATATCGGACGTGGTGCCGATCAGTACGGCGGAGGACAAGGAGACCCGCGAGAAGTTGCTGGTCACCCAGTACGAGGGGTCGGTAATCGAAGAGACCGGACTGATCAAGATGGACTTCCTGGGTCTCAAGACCCTTTCCATCATCAAGGATGCACTGACCACCATCGAACAGACGCGCGGGGTGAAGATCAACATCAATCAGATCGACATGAACGATGCGGCTACCTATCGGCTCTACTGCAACGGTCAGACCACCGGCACTTTCCAGTTTGAGTCGGCCGGCATGCAGAAGTACCTCAAGGAGCTGCAACCCAGCAAGTTTGAAGACCTGATCGCCATGAACGCCCTCTATCGTCCCGGTCCGATGGACTACATCCCCTCCTTCATTGCACGTAAGCATGGCAGAGAGGAGATCAGCTACGACCTGCCGGTGATGGAAAAGTACCTGAGCGAGACCTACGGCATCACTGTCTATCAGGAGCAGGTGATGCTTCTCTCCCGCCTACTGGCAGGCTTCACCCGCGGCCAGTCGGATGAGTTGCGCAAGGCAATGGGTAAGAAGATGATCGACAAGATGACTGCCCTCAAGGAAAAGTTCCTGACGGGAGGCAAGCAAAACGGATATCAGGAGAAAATCCTCAACAAGATCTGGGCCGACTGGGAAAAGTTCGCCTCCTACGCTTTCAACAAGTCACACGCCACCTGCTACTCCATGGTAGCCTACCAGACCGCCTGGCTCAAGGCCAACTACCCGTCGGAATACATGGCGGCGGTGCTCTCCAACAACCTGAACAATATCACCGAGATCACCAAGTTCATGGATGAGTGCAAGGCAATGGGGATGAACGTGCTCTGCCCTGACGTGAATGAGTCGTTTCTCAAGTTCTCTGTCAACAAAGAGGGAGATATCCGCTTCGGTCTGGCCGCCATCAAGAGCGTGGGGCAGGGTGCAGCTAACGATATCATTGCCGAGCGGGAACAAAACGGTCCCTATGCCGACATCTTCAACTTTGTGGAACGGGTGAACCTCTCCTCCTGCAACAAGAAAACCATAGAGGCGCTGGCACTCGCGGGTGCTTTCGACTCACTGCCGGGCATCCACCGGGAGCAGTTCTACGCCCTCAACAGCAAAGGAGAGGAGTTCCTGGAGACGTTGATACGCTACGGGAGCAAGTACCAGCAGGACAAACAGGGTGCTATGACCTCCCTCTTCGGCGATGACACCTCTTTCCAGATTACCCGTCCCGAAATACCGCAGGCAGCACGCTGGTCCGACCTGGAACGGCTCAACAAGGAGCGGGAGCTGATTGGCATTTATCTCTCGGCACACCCGCTGGATGAATATGAGTTCATCCTGAAGTATGTCTGCAATGCCGACACGGTGCGGCTGCAGGATCTCGACGAGCTCAAGGGTAAGGATATCACCTTTGGCGGCATCATCACCGCGGTAAGAGAAGGTCAAACCAAGCGAGGCTCACCCTATACCATCTTCAAGATTGAAGATTATGTGGGGAGCTACGAGATAGCGCTCTTCAGCGAAGACAGCGTCAACTTCGGCCGTTATGCCCGCATCGGTCTCTCTGTTTACATCGAGGCCAAGGTGCAGCCCAGGCGCTACCGTGAAAATGAGTTAGAGGTGAAGATAAACACCATCAACCTGCTGTCGGAGGTAAAGGAGAAGCTGGTATCGAAAATCACTCTTCAGATACCGCTTTCTAAGCTGAATGACACCACTGTTACGGAATTATCGGCATTGATGAAAAACAATTCAGGAAATTCATTGTTATATTTCCAGA
>WOYT01000024.1 GCA_011620695.1 Proteiniphilum sp. | reverse complement strand
GTGAGGTAATGACGAAAAGTTTTAAATTGTTAGACAGATTGCGAAAGTAGCTCAGTTGGTAGAGCACGACCTTGCCAAGGTCGGGGTCGCGGGTTCGAGTCCCGTCTTTCGCTCAAATAAATACTCCTGAACAGATGACAATGTTCAGGAGTATTTTTTTTGGTTTTGTTAATCTTATCTGATTGTGACGGTCACCTCTGTGAAGATTTCCAGGGAGGTGGTGACTATACGTGGTAGCACTTTAAGTTTGAAACTGTTTTTTGTGCTATATTTGTATGTGATTTAGATTAGAACGATTATAATGAATGAATAGATACCCCTTTTTGCTCATCCTGCTCATATGCCTCCCCTACCATCTGTTATCCTCAGAACCACCGGCTACGGAGGTGAGAGCGGTTTGGCTGACAACCAATTACGGACTCGACTGGCCTCACAACAGGAGCAGTTGCGAGAAGCAACAACAGGAACTGATCGGAATTCTGGACAGCCTGAAGAAGCATCATTTCAATACGGTTCTTTTTCAGACGCGCGCAAGAGGGGAGGTGCTCTACCGATCCTCCATTGAGCCGATGGCGTCACTGGTTGTTTCAGACGGCAGTGGTTCTGCGTCGTTTGATCCGCTTGCCTTTGCCATTGAGGAGTGCCACAAGAGGGGACTGGAATGTCACGCCTGGATCGTCACCTATCCGCTCGGGAGCGACAGGCATGTGAGAACCCTGGGAAATGCCTCGGTCACCAGGAGGGATCCCACGCTTGTCAAGAAGTTTAAAGGGGAATGGTTCCTCGACCCGGGCAATCCGCGCACCGACGATTATCTCCTTTCCCTCGTGAAAGAGATTGTCACCCGTTACGACGTGGATGGCATTCATTTCGATTACATCCGTTACCCGGACAACAGGGGACGTTTTCCCGATGATGGCATGTATCGACTTCATGGCAAGGGTAAATCGCGGGCCGACTGGCGCAGGGATAACATCACCCGCTTCGTGACAAAGACCTACGACTGGATCAAACAGGAGAAACCATGGGTGCAGGTGAGCAGCGCGCCGCTGGGACGTTACCGCGCGCTTGGCAGCAATGGGCAGGGATGGACTGCCATGGAGACCGTTTACCAGGATGCAGGTCGCTGGATGAAAGCGGGGAAGCATGACGCGCTCTACCCGATGATGTATTACAAGGATCATCTTTTTTATCCTTTTGTGGATGACTGGTTGGAGAACGGAAATCAGCGGATCGTGGTTCCGGGACTGGGTGTCTATCAGATGATAGAGCTGGGCTGGTCAAAGCAGGATATCCTTAATCAGGTGGATTACACGAGGGACAAGCAGGTGCAGGGACAAGCCTATTTCCGTGCAGGCAACCTACTCACAAACACAAAGGGTATTCTCTCATCCATTCAAACCTACTATCGATATCCGGCCAAACTGCCGCCCATGAGCTGGCTTTCCGATAGCATCCCCCCCGCACCCTCAGATTTGAGGGCTGAGAGAAAAGCAGATGGACTGTTTGAACTGAGTTGGAATCCTGCGGAAGGGAACAACAGGGTGACCTACAATCTGTATCGTACTGATAGTGAGAATTTTGACAAGGATAAGGCAGCGCATCTGCTGGCTACGGGAGTGAGAGACCCTTTCTATCGCATGCATGTTCCGGATGATGATCAGGCTTTTTACTATTTCGTGACCATGTCAGATTCGTATCACAACGAGAGTGAGCCATCCATACCGGCATACTTCTACCATTCCCGGACAATCAAATAAGTGCCAGGTTGACATGGTGGTAACATGAACGGGGGGAGCAACGAAAAATCGAAAGAGATCGTTAGGATAAATCAATAAATTGGAATAATTTTGTAACGATGGATGCCAGTCGGAAATTAAGAGAGCAGGTAAAGGAGGAGTTTATGGCGTATCTCACGCTGCATAAACATCGCAAAACACCCGAACGGTTTGCCATACTCGACCATATCTACACGACAAGGGGACATTTCGACATGGATTCCCTCTACAAATCGATGATCGATGTAAACTTTAGGGTGAGTCGTGCCACACTTTACAATACGATCGAACTGTTACTGGACTGCGGACTGGTGGTGAAGCATCAGTTCGGCGGCAGCATGTCGAAATATGAACGGGCCTACGGGAACGAGAATCACGATCACCTGATCTGCACCTGCTGCGGACAGGTGTGGGAGACCAGGAACAGCGACCTGCTCACACAGGCTCAGTTGAAGAAGATCAAGAAATTCAAGGTCAGTTATTACAGTATGTACATCTACGGCATCTGCAGCAAGTGCAGCCATGCCAAGAAGATGGAGCTGAAGAAGCTGGAACGCGACAGCAAGGAGAAACCCGGAAACAAGAACAAGTAAGCAGAGGATGAATAAACCGTGATGAGTGTACCAGCGGTCATTCATCCAATTAATAACCATCAGAAATGAAAGTGGATGTAATCTTAGGCCTCCAGTGGGGCGATGAAGGAAAAGGTAAAGTGGTGGATGTGCTGACACCCAACTATGAGATCGTAGCACGTTTTCAGGGTGGTCCCAATGCGGGACACACGCTCGAGTTTGAAGGCGAGAGATATATTCTGAAATCGATACCATCCGGTATCTTTCAGGAGGGAAAGATCAACATCATCGGCAACGGGGTGGTGATCGATCCGGCACTCTTCCGCCAGGAGGTGGAAGCACTCGAAGAGACAGGACACACCCTGACCGACCGGCTCTATATCTCCAAGAAAGCTCACCTGATCCTGCCCACCCATCGTTTACTCGATGCAGCCTCAGAGAAAGCGATGGGCAATGCCAAGATCGGTACCACCGGGCGTGGCATCGGTCCTGCCTACACCGATAAGATCAGTCGTCACGGCCTGCGGGTAGGAGATCTCTTTCATAACTTTGAGGAGAAGTACCGCCAGGCTGTTGCCCGACACAAGGAGATGCTCGATCAGTATCCGTTTGAATATGACCTGGAAGCACTGGAAAAACCCTGGTTCGAAGGGGTTGAGAAGATGAAAAGCTTCCAGATCATTGAAAGCGAACACTTTATCAACCGTGAGCTGCAAAATGGCGTCAGAGTGCTGGCCGAAGGAGCGCAGGGCTCTATGCTCGATATCGATTTCGGATCCTACCCCTTTGTCACCTCATCCAACACCATCTGTGCAGGAGCCTGCACCGGACTGGGAATCGCACCACAGACCATCGGGGAGGTGTATGGCATCTTTAAGGCCTACTGCACCCGAGTGGGCAGTGGCCCTTTTCCTACTGAGCTGTTCAATGAGGATGGACAATTGCTGCGTGACACCGGTCGCGAGTATGGTTCGGTGACAGGACGTCCCCGCCGTTGCGGCTGGATTGATCTGGTGGCACTCCGCTACACGGTGATGCTCAACGGGGTGACCAGGCTGGTGATGATGAAGAGTGACGTGCTGGACAGCTTTGAAACCATCAAGGCTTGCGTGGCTTACCGCATCAATGGAGTAGAGACGGAAGAGCTCCCCTTTGATATCACGGAAGGGATTGAACCGGTATGGGTAGAGCTGCCGGGATGGAAAACCGACATGACAAAAATGCAGTCGGAAGATGAGTTTCCGGAGGAGTTCAATAACTACCTCACTTTCCTGGAAGAAGAGCTGGGAGTACCCATCGCCATCGTCTCGGTAGGCCCTGACAGGGCACAGACCATCATCCGCTAGCAAAATGGCACACTTTTGGCTATTGAACATTTGTTCTTACCAACTGTTAAGTAAAAAAAATAAGAAACGATATGATATCAGCTTGGATTCTGTTTATAGCAATTGCAATTGCCGGATGGGTGGTACAGGGTACCCTCCAGAGGCGCTTCAAGAAGTATTCGAAGATACCCCTCCGTAACGGGATGACCGGTCGGGATGTGGCTGAGAAGATGCTGCACGACAATGGCATATACGACGTGCAGGTGACCTCCGTGAGAGGGAGGCTCACCGATCACTACAACCCGCTCAACAAGACCATCAACCTGAGTGAACCGGTATATGCCTCCAACAGCGTGGCGGCAGCCGCAGTAGCCGCCCACGAGACAGGACACGCCGTCCAGCATGCCAAAGGTTATGCTCCGCTGAAGATGCGATCGGCATTGGTGCCAATCATCTCCTCCACCTCCAGATGGGTGATGTGGGTGATCCTGGCCGGTATCATCATGATACAGACCTTCCCCGCACTGCTCTGGATTGGTATCGGTATGTTTGCACTTACCACGCTCTTCAGCTTCGTCACCCTCCCGGTGGAGAAGAACGCTACCAACCGTGCACTGGCATGGCTGAGCAGTGCCGGCATCACCGATGTCAGCAATCACAACCAGGCGGTGGATGCCCTTCGCTGGGCCGGTTACACCTACGTGGTGGCTGCCCTCGGCTCGCTGGCCACACTGCTTTACTACATCATGATTGCCAGTGGCAGCAGGAGGTAG
>WOYT01000002.1 GCA_011620695.1 Proteiniphilum sp. | reverse complement strand
GGCACTGTTCCGGCTCATGACCCTCCCATCCGCCATAGACATAAAGCACTTTCTTACCTTTAAGGGCATCATCACGGGGTACGCTTTGTTCGTTCTGTTTCACTGTCGTATTGCAGCTCATGGCAATGATCATTAATCCTGTGAGGAAAGAAATAAAAGTCTGTGTATTTTTCATATCGGTAAATATAGCTGTTTTTTTCTGATATCAGCGCTCATATGCTTCGAAAAAATCACTTCCCAGCACTGCCTCCTTTGTGATGGTTGCGGCTTCAGCCGGGGTGAGTTGATGTGACCACTTCACCCGCTGTCCGGTGGCGGCGCCTGCTCCCCGGTTGCGGTACTCGCCGTAAAAAGCGGTGGTTTCGTTGGAGGGGTCCCCCCAGTTGTTCCATCCCTCGGGATGAATCACATCACCCAGTTCACACTCCATGAAAAGCACCTTGGCATAGGGTCGCCAGGGACGACCCAGGTAGAACGATTTTGCAGTATCACCTGATATCCGGCAGCGGTTAAAGACATAACCAAAAGGCTGCTCCTGAGGCGTAGAGGCGGCTGTGATATAGCCGTTCCCCTTGCAGTAGATCTCACACTCCTCGAACCAGGCGGTGGAGGATCCGAAGATGAAATCGACCGTGCCCTCGATGTAGCAGTTGTGATAATACTGCCTGCTGCCTGCCGTATGGGTGTAGAGCGTATCCTGAAAGCCGAGGAAGCGGCAGTTGATGAACCGTGCCCGGTCGCTTCGCACGATCACCGCCACCGCCTGCCCCACCGGACCGGCATCGTTAGCGAAAGTGATGTTCTCGGCGGTGAAGAGGTCGGGAGAGATATAGGTTGAAGCGGAACCTGAGGTGCCGAGGGCATCCCCCAACGGACTGAGTTTTGATGCGAAGTTGTTCCAGGTGAGGATGGTGTGGTGCTTGTCTTCTCCCACCAGTGTCAGGTCATGCTTCGTCTCCGGGATGATCAGCTTCTCGCGGTAGACACCTTTGCGGATCAGGATGCGAGTGGGTTGTTTCCGAAAATCGGGTACCGCATCGATCGCTGCCTGCACCTTGGTGAAGTCACCTGTGCCATCCTGTGCCACCACCCAGTCGAATCTGCTTCTGTCGACCGACGTCTTTGCCGGCTGGAAGATCTTCTCCAGGAAACCGGCCATCAACCTGACAGTAGAGAGGTGCCAGGGGTGGAAATGCCAGAAAGTATGGGGTGTGTCGTCGAAGGTATGCACTTCGCTGTAGATCCCCAGGCTGTCGAGCACCCGGATATGCTCGTCGCGACCGTGGTGGAAGCGGGGAATAGAGCTGTTGATAAAACATACCGGTGCGCTGCCTTCGTGCACCTGGAAGAGTGCAGAGGCAGCTTCCCAGTTCTCCGGACGCTCGCTGTAGCTGCCTCCCAGCCAGAGCGCATCGACAGGTGTTTTCTCTCCTGTAAGGCGGGCTTTCTCGGCCCGCTCCACCGTCTCTCGGTTGACGAAGGTGGAGATGCCGTCAATGTTGATCACCGCACGAAAGCGGTTCTCTCTGTTCCTTGTACCGATCAGTGCCGCCAGCTGACCGCCGGCGGAGCATCCCGCGACGGCGAGAGATGCCGGATCAGCTCCATATTGCGCTGCATGGTGAGTGAACCAGGTTGCTGCCTCCTCCAGGTCCAGCATCCCCGCGGGGAAGAGCGCCTCCGGCGAAAGACGGTACTCCACCGTGAAAGTGACATATCCGTTACGGGCCAGCTGCAGAGCGAGTGCTTTCTGCATGTCGGGTGATCCCGAGTTCCACCCACCGCCGTGGATCATCATCACTGCCGGGAGGATGGCTTCATTATCGGGGCGGTAGACCGAAAGCGTCAAATCCCGTTGGCCTATCCTTTTGTATGGAATGGCTTCCATCGCCTTGATACCCTTTGGCAGTTCGGTTGATGCAACTTGTATAAAAGGATACTGTTTCACCACTTTCTTGTAGGAGCTATAAATAGTATAGCTGGTGTCGCGCGGCACACCGTCGATTATCACGGTCTGTGCTGTAGTCTTCAAGGAGAGGCAGAGCAGCAGTATCAATAAGCCATAGAGCCGGTTCGTTTTCATGCTGTAATGGGTTTAATCCACGATAAAACTGTCCACAACCACGCGTCCCCCGTCGTTGTTGCTGACCGGGCGCGAACAGAAGAGTCCCATCTTGGCACCGATCCATTTTCCTTCCCTGGCCGTGAAAGAGTTACCCAGGGGTACAAATTTCTTTCCATCCTTGCTGTAGCTGAATCGACAGCTGGCATCAGGTTCTACCTCTACCCGCAGAAAAAGATCACCTTCCTGTAGGGGAATAGTTGCATGGACTATCTCTTCTCCCTCTTTGTCGGCATTGAGGCAGCTAATCTGAGAGAGGATAAACCCCTTGTCTGTTTTTTCCAGTGCCAGCATGGCGTAGTCCATTCCCATCACCACCAGTCCCGTTCGTTCGCCGGTAATGGCATCCGAAGGCAGGAAAGTAAGCTTTGCGGTGGCTTTGAACCTGTTTGAAGGGAATTTCTGCAGCAGCAGGTTGGGGAGATCCCACAGGTTGTGGTAATCCTCCGGCAGCGGTACCGAGTAGAGGCTGAGAGTGCCGGTTGCGGTGTCGCTGTAAGACCACCACTCACCCGGGTTGGCGTGCCACTGCCACTGAAGACCGAGGGTGGGGGCATCGAACAGGTCGCTCTCCTGCGGGGTGACGATGGAATGATTGCCTGCAATAGCTGGTTTCTTCCAGAAAGGTACCGGTTCACCGCAACCGTCTCCATCAGCATCTTTCCCTATCACCGGCCAGTCGTTCACCCATTTCATGGGTTGCAGATGGACGATGCGACCGAAAGGACCGGCATCCTGGAAGTGGTAGAACCAGTCCTCTCCCGCGGGTGTGGAGACCCAGGCACCCTGGTGGGGACCGTTCACATTTGTGTTGCCCTGTGCCAGGGATACATGTCTTTCGTATGGGCCGTAGATGGAGCGTGAGCGGAGCACCGTCTGCCAGCCTGTAGCCACCCCGCCTGCCGGGGCAAAGATATAATACCAGTCGTTCCGTTTGTAGAACTTGGGGCCCTCGATGGTGGGATCCAGTGCATGTCCATCGTAGATGATCCTGCCTGGGGTGATGGTTTTGGTTCCATCAGCATTCATCTCCGCGATATTTAGCACACTTTTGATACCGGCGCGGCTGCCGGCATAGGCATATACCAGATAGACTTTCCCATCCTCATCCCAGAGGGGACAGGCATCGATCAGTCCTTTGCCGGCTTTTACCAGTGTGGGTTTGCTCCACTCTCCTGTCGGATCATCGCTTTTCGCCATGAAGATACCGAAGTCAGGATCACCGTAATAGATATAGAACATGTTGTCGTGGTAGCGGATGGAGGGTGCCCAGACGCCGTTGCCGTGTTGTGGAGAGGAGAAATGCTCGTCGGGTTGCAACCGGTCGATGGCATGGTTGATCAGCTTCCAGTTCACCATGTCTTTGGAGTGCAGGATGGGCAATCCCGGGATACAGTTGAAGCTGGATGCGGTCATGTAATAATCCTCTCCAGCACGGCATACATCCGGATCGGAATAGTCGGCATGCAGGATCGGGTTTCGGTAGCTACCGTCACACCGGTCGGCCACCCAGGTGCGGGAGATGTTCGCCTGAGCGAAAAGACTGGAGTGAGCAGCCGTAAGCAACAGAAGGGCTATCGTTGTTTTCTTCAGTTTCATCATGCTGTTTTAGTGTGGTGAACCGACTAGCTCGTTGAGGTAGACCTCGATGTTATCATAGGCTGTGCTGAGATGGCGTCCACCTGCGTCGGCTGTCTTAGGATCGAGTTCTTTCGCTTTTTCCCATGCATCAGGCATGCCATCGCTGTCACTGTCGACGGGAGTGGTTCCCTCCGCCAGGGCCGGCCAGGCACTCCAGTCGGCACCGGCATCTGCCGGTTTCAGATCATCCTGGCTGTCGATGATGCCCGGTTTGGGATAAGGAGAACTGTTCTCCGGGTTCAGACCCTTAAACGTTGCCGTGCCGCTCTGCGTTTCCTCCACCAACCGGTTGTCAATTGCATCGCGGCTTCGGCTGCTCCCTGCCTGTTGTAATACCTTTTCATAGGCCTCCGCAGCGCTGTAGGTCACTGTCTCCGCCATTGAGAACTCACTGTTGGACAGGATATCATCCAGTGTCACATCGGGGGCATGGGCTGTAAACGTGGAGTGCAGATGTACGCCCAACCGATTGTTTTCGGTAACGTTGTTGTTGCCAACCACATGGTTGCCGTTGAGATAGAATTTGCCGTGTGTTCCCCTGGGCTGCGCATTCTTGCCATCATCGGCATAGGGTTGCAACAACCTGTCTCGGTTGGAGGAGGCGGGTCCCGGCTTATAAAAGTTGTTCACCAGGTTGTAGTTGCCTCCCTCACCGCCATAGACATTGTTGGCCCCCCAGTTGTAAATCACATTGTTGCGGAAGTCCACGCTTTCCCTGTCGGGTTTGTTGGTGTATCGGCTGCCGCAGAAGCGGGGTGTGCGGCTGTCGTGGTGTATCAGCAGGTTGCAAAGAAAGGAGGCGTTCACCCCTCCCCAGATGCCGCCATAGCCATGTGTTCCTTTCTCATGAACCGAAAGACGCAGGCTTTCGGAGAGGATGCTCCACTGCAGGGTGAAATTCTCGTTGTCGTAGAATGAGGCACACTCGTCGGTGGACCAACTCATAGAGCAGTGGTCAATGATCAGGTCCTTCCGGTTGCGTGCACCAAAGGCGTCTGCCTGGCCGGTCACCATAAGGTCACCCAGGCGGAAACGAAGGTATCGCACGATCACGTTGTCCGCCTTGATCTCCACCGGATAGTCGGCCAGGGTGATGCCACCACCTGGAGCTGACTGGCCGGCAAGTGTGAGGTCACCCTGCTTGATTTCCAGTCCGCTCTTTAGTCGGATGGTGCCGTTCACATCGAAGATAACGATGCGGGCTCCCGACTGGTTCACGGCATGTCGAAGTGAACCGGGCAGGCCATCGTCCTCGAGGGTGGTCACTCGGATCACCTTCCCGCCGCGGCCACCGCTGGCATACATTCCACCACCCCAGGCACCGGGAAACGCGATGGCCGTTTCGGTTACCGGTTTGGGGTAGGTGTGGCCTGTTTCAACTCCCGGTGGATTGGTCTCTGGCTTCCCCTCTTCCGGCTGCTTAATCACAGGGATACTTTTCTCACAGCTGAAGGCAACTGAGAGCAGCAGTAGTAGGACAGTCAGCCGGAAGAAAGGAGACCATCTCATTGCTTCAATCTTTTCATTTCTCATGCTTTTTCACCTTCATCATCAGGCACCTTGTGTTGTTGCAGCAATCATTGGGTAGAAATCACCCATCACATGTTGCAGGGTGATCTGTTCCGCCTCATCCGGAGTAAGCTGGGAGCTCCATGGGACCCTTCCGGTCGTGCTGCTTCCTTCACCGCTGTTTCCGTACTCGGAGTAACGTGCCGTATGCTCATTGTCAGGGTTACCCCAGTTGTGCCATCCCTGCGGATGGATCTCTTTGGGCAGGGATGAATTCATGAAGAGCGTCATGGCGTAGGGACGCCAGGGGCGACCCAGATAGAGGGAGGTTACATTTTCGGCAACCGTGATGTTGCATCGGTTGAAGATATAGCCGAAAGCTGCATCCGGAGGTGTACTGGCCGCAGTGAGATAGGAGTTTTTCTTCCCGTGGAGCTCGCACGCTTCAAACCATGCTGTAGAGGGACCGAATATGAAGTCGGTGGTTCCCTCTATGTAGCAGTCGTGAAAGTAGAGCCTTCCTTTCTCCCTGCCTGTATAAAGGGTATCCTGATTGCCCAGTAAGCGGCAGTTTTTCAGGATGATGCGGTCGCCTTCGGTATGGAGGGCAACAGCCTGAGCAACCATGGGTGCATTGTTCTCGATGGTGAGGTTTTCCAGGGTGATCCCTTCCCCCCTGATCAGCAGGGTGTAGGTGTTGAAGGTACCCATCCCGTTCTTCAGCGCGTGATCGTTGTTGGTGAGGATGGTCTTCTCTCTGCTCTCACCGGTGATCTTCAGGTTGCGGACATAGTCGGGGATGACTACCTTTTCATAGTAGATCCCTTCCTTCACGAAGATATGGGTGGTGTAATCTGGGTCGAAAGCCCTCACCGCATCGATTGCCTCCTGCAGTGTACGGAAATCACCTCCTCCCTGCCGGTCCACAACGATCCTCCTGACTGCTGTCGGTTGCATCTGCCGGTTCTCAGCTGTTTCATCCTGTTCATTCCCCATCAGGTGGGCCACCAAGCTATGGAGGTATAGCTCCAGGTAGGTGTACCCCTCCTTGTTTCGGTCGTTCGCTTTCTTACCGGGGTGATTTTTTTCGAGCCATCCATCGGGGATGCCATCTTTATCGCTGTCAATATACTCATTGTAGGTACGATATTCCGGCCAGCCACCCACATCCTCCTGGCTGTCGATCAACCCTCTGGAGCTGCCGGCAGAACCCTCAAAAGTGTAGGAACCCGCTTTTACATCCTCTACATACCGTTCATCATGGATATCTCTAACCAGTGAGCATCCGCCGTTACGCAAGACCTTTTCATAGGCATTCGCTGCCTTATCGGTGCTGACCAGTGCCATCGGGAAAGGTTCGGATGCTATAATATCCTTCAGCTTTACCTGCGGGGCATATTGGGCAAATGTGTTGCCCATCTCCACTCCAAGGGTGTTGTCGCTGCTCACCTCTTCGTTTCCCTCCAGGATATTCCCTTCGAGGTAGAAGTGACCGTAAATACCGGCGGGCTGGTTATTCTGCCCATTGTCGGCATCAGGGTTCAGAATCCGTTTTCTGGCACTGCTTGCACTGGCAGGCCCCGGTTTAAAGTAGTTGGCTACCAGGTTGTATTGGCCTCCTTCACCGGCATAGATATTGTTCGAGCCCCAGTTATAGATTACGTTGTTACGGAAATCCACTCTTTCCAGATCCGGTTGGTTGGAATAACGGCTCCCGCAGAATCGCGGGTTTCGGCTGTCGTTGTGTGCAAGCAGGTTGTGATGAAACGATACGTTTTGTCCTCCCCAGATACCACCATAACCATGTTTGCCTTTTGGATGCACCGAATTTCTCAGGCTCTCGGTGATGAAACACCACTGCATGGTGAAGTTTTTGTTGTCGTAAAATGAGGAGAGCTCATCCACTCCCCAGCTCATGCTGCAATGGTCGATGATAATATTTTCATGTTCTTTGCCTGAAAGAGCATCTACAGCTTGTCCCGCTTTGTCGCCAAGACGGAAGCGAAGAAAACGGAGGATCACATTGTCGGCACTGATCACCGTTTCGTGATCACTGATGCAGATACCGTCACCGGGTGCCGATTGTCCGGCAATCGTCAGATCTCCGTTGTTGATTTTTAATGGACTCTTCAGTTGGATCTCCCCTGACACTTTGAATAGGATGGTGCGGGCTCCTTTTTCCCGTATGGCCCAACGCAGGGTACCCGGTTCTTCAGAATCATCCAGGGAGGTGACATAGAGCACCTTCCCTCCACGTCCCCCGGTAGTGAACTTACCAGCACCCTCAGCACCGGGAAAAGCGGTTGTTTGCGCAGAAATGGCTGCTGTGAGTAACAGCAACGCCATGATCAGGTTAATTTTAATGGGTATCAATTTCATCAGGTAAAGTTTGTAATTTTTATTCACTTATCCAACAGGATACTTGTCATGATAAACGGACCCACTGCTTTCGGATCGTCATCTCTCACCGGTTCCGAGATATAATATTCAAAGCTGCCGTCGCGGTAATTTTTTTCTCCCCCCAGGCCGGCCACGGAACAGACATCGGTTACCGAGATGGTTCCATCGGCATTCTCCCTGATAAACCGTTTCACGAACTGATCATATGCTGTTTCCCCTTTTTCCAGAAATTCCTCTGGTAAATAACCTTTTTGTGCCCCTTTCACCCAGGTATAGATAAACATGATGGAGCCGGACGATTCCAGGTAATTACCCTCTCTGTCGCCCTGATCTGTCACCTGGTACCACATTCCTGTCTCCGGATCACGATACTTCTCCACCGCTGCGGAGATCTTTTGCAGGATCGTGATCAGTTCCTCTTTCCGCGGGTGATCTGCCGGCATAAAATCGAGTACATCCACCAGGGCCATCATGTACCAGCCAATGCTTCTCGACCAGAAGTTGGGTGATTTCCCGGTTACAGGATCAGCCCACCGCTGTTCACGACTCTCGTCCCAACCGTGAAATAAGAGTCCCGTTTCTTCATCGATCAGATCATGATAGGCGTTGGTAAGCTGTAATGCCACTTCATCAAAAAGAGCCGGTTCACCGAAGGTCTTTCCATATTCTGCCAGAAAAGGACAAGCCATATAGAGGCCATCGAGCCACACCTGGTGAGGATAAATTTTCTTGTGCCAGAAGCCGCCGTTGGAGATGCGCGGATGGGTCTCCATCTGACTTCTGAGCAACTGGAGGGCTTTCAGGTATTTGGGGTTCCCCGTTTTCTCATAGATAGGGAAAAGTATCTTCCCTGGCTTGATATGGTCGATGTTGTACTTTTCCAGTTGATAGGTCTTAATGCTCCCATCCTCATTGATCATGGTGTCAGCATAAGCTTCGGCATAACGGAAGTATTTCTCATCGCCTGTTTTTGCCGAAACCTGCAGAATGGCCTGTAATTCCAGTCCGTGTGTGTAGTTCCACTTAATACCTTTCGAAAAATCAATCATCCAGCTCTCGGGATTTCTTTTCATTTCTGAATTGGCCATTCTCAGGTAATAGGGTTCTGATGTTGTCTCTTTCTCACCCGTACAGCTGATTAACAGGGAGATAAAGGGAATTAGGAAAGTGAATGATTTTTTCATCTGGAGTAGTTATTTGAGTAAGTGAATCAGTAAAACCAACAAGCGTGATTTTGAATTCATAACATCTGTAATTGATCACTGTGTTTGTTTACTTGAATATTACCTGCTCCTTATTTACATCTGAAGCAATATCCACAAGATCTTCGGGTAATCCTGAGAGATGCACCTCAGCGGTGTTGTTTCCCGTGATTTGAGCTACTTTGGCCGACTCACTTACCTTATAAGCGAGTTTTTCGGCTTTAAAGTTTTTCACATTGTTGAACAAATAGGCAGGTCCTTCTTCGGAGATAACCGTAACGTTATTGAGAATGATATCTTTCGATTCTGAAAACTTCGCACCAAAGCGAGCGGTGATAAATGCATTTTCGAGATGGATGTTTTCGATGTTCATCTCGGGTAGTCCGTTGAAAAACATCGCCCTGCGGGCGTTTCTCGATACGAGATCTTTCACGTAGATGTTCCTGAATACCGGCGTCTCTTCCGTTACCTCAAACAATTGTTCCTCTGTGGGAGTCGTGTCACCGTCGGCAAGCGCTTCCGACGCCGATTTACCTCCGTAATAGAGATCAAACAGGAAAGAGTCGGTGATTATATTGAACATATAAATATCTGATATATAGATGTTTTCCACCACGCCACCACGCCCGCGATTGCTTTTGAAGCGCAAACCTACATCCGTACCCAGGAACTGGCAATTTTTCACAGAAATATTTTTTACACCTCCCGACATTTCACTGCCCACCACAAAGCCGCCATGCCCCTGAAAAACCTTGCAATTTTCCACAATCACATTCTCAGTGGGGCGTCCGCGTAATCGTCCCTGTTCATCTTTTCCCGATTTGATGCAGATACCGTCATCGCCCACATCAAAGAGCGAGTTCACGATGATGGAGTTTTTACAAGATTCCAGGTCCAAACCATCCCCGTTTTGTGAATATCCGGGATTGCGTGCGAAAATACCGTCGATGATCACATTCTCGCACATCAGCGGGTGAATATTCCAGGCTGGTGAGTTTTCGAACAAAACTCCGTGCAGATACACGTTTTTACATTCAATAAAGCTGACCATCACCGGACGAAGGAAGTCTTTGATCTCCAGCCACTCTTCCTCCGTCATATTTTGACGGGGAACATTCATATCGCTCATTTCTTGTCCTTTCAATGCTCCTTCCGAAGGAAACCAGTAATTACCGTTTTTTACTACACCTCCAGACGATACTACCTGTTTCCAATGGCTTTCGGGCACTTTCTCTTTCTTCAGTGGCCGCCATGCTTCACCCGATCCGTTGATGGAACCTTCTCCGGTGATGGCAATATTCTCCAGGTTACGACCGGATATGGGTGATTGACACCGACGGGTGTCGAGTCCCTCGAAGACGGTCTCCACCAGTGGATAGAGATCTTTGTCAGGCGAGAAGAGAATCAAAGCTCCTTTTTCCAGGTGCATGTTGATGTTCGAGCGGAAGACGATGGGTCCGGTGAACCAAATCCCCTTGGGAACGGTCAGCGTACCGCCGCCCATGTCTGAGAGAGCCTGCATGGCATCCTCAAAGGCTTTGGTGTTGAGGGTGATGCCATCAGGTTTGCCTCCGTGGTCGGCCACGCTGACCCGGTTATCGGGAAAGGTGGGGATTTCAACCCGTGGCATATCAAACGGCAGATCTTCGTAGAGATGGGCATAAGGATAGGGGCTTTTGTCTGAAACATTCTCCCCGCAGGAAAATAGTAGAGATATTAGCAGGAGAATAGGGAAAATTTTTTTCATTCTTTTCAGGTTGTTACAGTTAATAAACTATATCAGTTTACGTAACTCCTGTAAAAAGAGTTACGCAAACTGATATAGAATCTCAGATTAGTTCACCCAGCGGGGATCACCCGTTCCCTTTGCTTTCAGCAATTCGTTGGTGACTGTGAAGTCGCCGTTTGCTGCATCCACAAAGCCCGGATCTTCGCTGTCGGCAGAGTCATCATAAAACTTCGATGAGCTGGCCGATGCCGAGAAGAGGTTAGGGGCATTGAAGAAGTTGTTTCCTCCGAAGGTGGGTGAAGGATCGGTGTTGCTTTGGTTGGTGAAGATACAGCTCGTCTCCGCCACGATGTTGTTGGTGAAGGTGATTTTGTTCTCCTTGAACCGCACGTAGAACAACCGCTTGGATGAGCTGTTGCAGACACCGTAGAGGGTGTTGTGATCCACCAGGATGGTAGAGGTCATTCCCGGGAAGGTGTCCGAAGCGTCGTCGTAGCGGATCAGATCCCGTCCGGCAGCACTGTTGTAAATGGTGTTGTTGGTAAGTGTCAAACTGTTAAATGCACCCTTACGGGAGTCCATGAAGTCACCTCCGTCGCACTGTATATTGTAGATCAGGTTGTTGTGGTAGGTGATTGATTCTACCAGCGATGCTACATTCAGGTAATAAACACCCTTCACAAAGTTCCTGATCTCGCATCCCTCTACGGTAAGTGCATTGTAGGTCACACCAGCGGTATTAAAGACAATGCTCTGTCCCTGTAAGGCTTCTCCGTCGAGGGTCACATCTTTCAGCAGCAGTCCGGCTCCCTCTTCCAGTGAGATATAGCCGTTCAGTATCGGCTTGTCGTAGGGATAGACACCCTTGATCTCGATGGTTTTGTTCACCACGAACATGTCGCCGGCACCGTAGCTGCCCGGGAAGAGAGCGAAGGCATCGCCATCGTTCGCAGCAGACAGCATGGCGAGGAAGTCATCATCCGGATGAACGGCAATAGCGTTGCCGATATCCACCAGCGTCATGAACTCCAGGATACCCCTGGTTTTATTCCCGTTTTTCAGGGTAACAGTATAGTTGGTCTCACCGGTTAGTCCTTCAATGGTAGCAGTCCCTGCGGCGATCTCATCGGCAGTTACCGTATGCACGATGCCTCCAGGCTCAACGGTGATGCTGGTCAGTGTCCTGCCGGGTATCCAGCGCAGGGTGACCGAAGTGGCTTCCACGTCGCCATCCTGGAAGGGGAGGAAGATGTTCTCCGTACCGGTCTTGAAGGTGACGCCACTCCACTTTGATTCGGTTTTGCCGGAGGCTACCGCCTTGATGCGCACTGAGTACTGTGTCTCACCATCCAGATCCCGGATATAGAACGGGAGCTGGTCGCCCGTCACCCCCTCATAGGTTCTCACCGGAGTGCCGGCAAAGGTGAGGCTATCGTCGGCAAACACTTCCAGGGAATAAGATTCCACATCCTTGTTAATGACCCAGCTCAGCCGTGCATCGGTACGGTTGATCACGAACGCTTCAATCTTGATGGGTGAGAAGAGTCTCTCATAATCGATCGATGTAAGCTCTTCTGCTCTGTCATCGGTGCAGCTGAAATTGAAAAGCGCTGCTGCCAGCAATGCGAAGAGTGCAATATAGTGTCTCTGTATTCTTTCCATAATGATTAGTTCGTTAATTGTCCGTTACTGCTGTCGATGAATGTCTGCCAGATAGGCCAGTACTGGTTCTGATCGGGATCTTTCTGATAGAGGGCGTTGATCAGTTCCGGTGTCAGGTCGTTCGGGTCGAACCAGGTGGTGCTGCCCTCATATCCGAGGCTGGCACCTATCTCATCGCTATCACCATGGTTCAGGCCGTAAATGATCAGCGTCTCGTTGTCGTCGGCAGTCTTGAAGTAGAGCTTCTCCGGCAGATCGGCATAGGGTCCTTCGCGGTTGATCAGCTGTGTCATCTTCATCTTGGCTTCGTCGAGCTTGGTCTTGAGCAGGTTCCAACGGATCAGGTCTGCCTTGCGGAGGCTCTCACCTGCAAACTCCAGCGCACGCTGCTCCACGATCGCGTTAAAAAAGGCATCCTTGCTAGCGGTGGCCTGCGACATGTAGGCGGTCACCTTCTCTGCCGGCAGTGCCCTGTCGAGGATGGGCTTCAGGTAGGGGGCTGCCGCTGCGGGACCCTCCAGCTCGTTGATGGCCTCGGCGGCCATCAGGTAGATATCGGCCAGACGCATGTACTGCCAGTTGATACCATCATCGTTGGTAGAGGTCACGTAGCGGTTCATCCACTCGTAGCGCAGCTTGCCGAAGCACCAGTTGTCGATGCTCCTTAGTTGCTGGCGGCTTGGGTTGGAGTTGGACCACTCGTAGGGCACGCAGGTGATATCCCGCCGCAGGTCCTCTACATCATAGTCGTAAAAGAGATGGGGCAGGGGACCGTTGGCGCCGCCCCTGTTCTGTCCTGTGTACTGGTCAACCGCCCTATGCTGCACGCCCAGCGTGAAGAGCACGCGTCCGCGGCCGGCAGCGAAGGGTATCTCCCAGAGTGACTCTTTGCCGGCTGTCACATCATCCTGGCAGAGCAGTCGGAAGTTCTGTTCGAAGGATCCCAGCGTGTTGGATCCCTGACGGATCACCTCGAGGGTTTTTTCCTTTGCCAGCGTGTACATCTTGTCAACACTCAACTCGGGGTCACTACTACGACGCACTCCGTCGGCACGTTGTGAGTAGCCGCCGGCATAGAGGGCGATGCGTGCCATCAGTCCTTTTACGAAGGCCTTGTTGACCCGCTCGGTGCTGGTGGTGACATCGGTCTCGTTCGGCCATGCCACCAGCTCTTCGGCTTCGTCCAGGTCGGCCAGCAGCTGTTTGTAGATGATATCGCGGTCGCTGCGCGGCAGGTAGAGTGTCTCGGTGGTGATCGGTTCAAAGCGTGCCGGCACATCGCCCCAAGCTTTCACCAGGTCGAGGTAGATAACGGCCCGCAGGGTGAGTGCTTCACCCAGCAGCTGTGCCATACGGGGATTCTCTTCCACGTTACCATATTCACGTAGTCCTTCGATCGCCTTGTTGGCTCGTTCAATCCCTTCGTAGAACTTAGCCCAGGCGTTGTTGTCGGTATTCATTTGTGTGTTGCCGGGTGTGGCGGCATAGGTGGCCAGTTCATACTTGCCGGCGTCGTTCAGCTGGGTGGGGTTGATGCCGTTGAGCCACTCCACATCACTGTTGATGCCGTAGTAGGGAAGGAAGCGTCCGCGGTAGGAGTTGGTCTCCCCGAACGACTGGTGGATGCCCATCACCGCACCTTCGGCGAGGGCCTCAATGGAGAGGACAACCGATCCTTCTGCTGCTGACTTGGATGGAGCATCCAGGTCGCAGGAGCTAAAGAAAAGTCCAAATGTCAGAAGAATCAGGCAGAGATTTGTTATTTTTTTCATTTTGATCATCTTTGAGGTTTAAAAATTCAGGTTCACACCAAATACAAGCTGACGGCTTCTCGGGTAGGCGGAGTAATCGACGCCCGGTGAGAGGTTGGTCCTTCTGATTGTAGAAACTTCAGGATCATAGCCGGAGTAGTTCGTCCATATCGCTACATTGTAGCCGGTCACGTAGAATCGCAGGTTTTCGATCTTCGCCTTGGCGAGCAGATGCTTCGGGAGGGTATACCCCAGCGTGAGGGTGTTGAGACGAAGGTAGCTGCCATCTTCCACTGCCCAGTCGCTGAAGATCATACGAGAGGTGTAGGGCGACCACATGGTGGTGTTGGCATTCATGGCAGCCAGTTCTGCGGGATCATTGCTGATGGTGCCATCCTCGCGCAGGTTGGTCCAACGCTTGCCGGTCTCCATGGTGGTGATCATGTTGCGGTACTGGTATTTTCCGGTGTGGGAGAACTCGATCTTGTTGGCGTTGTAGATGTCGTTCCCGTAACTCCAGTTGAAGGCGGCAGCGAGGTCGAAACCGTAGAAGGTGGAGTTGAGGGTGAACCCGCCGGTGTGTACGGGGTTGGCATCACCGATGATCTCCCGATCTTCCACTCCGATGATGTCGTCACCGTCAAGATCCTTCAGTTTCATAGAGCCAGGTCGGACATTGCCTACTACACCTGAGGCATCAGCAACCCCATCTTTAAGGATCCACCGGTCGGCAGACTCGTTATAGCCGGTGAAGTCAGATACTTCATACCTTCCGTCGGCGCGATAGCCGAACATCTGCCCCACGGCGCCTCCCTTCGCGATCCAGTAGTCGTATCCAATCTCGGAGGAGGCCCAGTAGGTCTCGTACCCAAAGTCGTTCATGATACCCAGGCTCTGGATCTCAGTCTTGTTGAAACCGATGTTGCCACTGAAGTTGAGGGTGAAGTTTTTCTTGTTCACGGCATACCAGTTGAGTGTTGCCTCGATCCCCTGGTTCTGGTTCTCACCCATGTTGCGGTATTGGGTATCATAACCTGTTCCGGCTACCGGAAACTCGATCAGCAGGTCGCTGGTGGTGTTGCGGTATGCTTCCACCGTTCCGCTCAGACGTCCTCCCAGCAGGGTGAAGTCGAGCCCGATGTTGCGGGTGATGGTGGTCTCCCATTTCAGGTCAGGGTTGGCCATCACCTTTGAGGGTGCCCAGTAACTGGAGAAGCCGTTGATCCAGGAGGTAGCCTTCGACTCGAACATCTGCACCAGCTGACCGGATGGGATGTTGTTGTTGCCGGCGGTACCAAAGCTGGCACGCAGCTTCAGGTCATCCAGCCAGCCCTTCGTGCCTTCCATAAAGGGCTCGGAGGAGAGCCGCCAGGCAGCGGCCGCAGAGGGGAAGTATCCCCATCGGTTCTCCTTGCTGAACTTGGAGGAGGCATCGGCACGGAAGGTGGTACTCAGCAGGTATTTGCTCTGGTAGTCGTAGTTGAGGCGACCAAAGAAGGAAAGCAGCTTGTCATCTTCGTTGTAGTAGTTGTCGATGGTGTAGGGTACACCTTGTGTGGAGAGATGCCATGCATCTTTGGCGGTAAAGGTTTTCGGAAAACCGTGTACCTCATCGGTAAGGGTGGTACCCTTGCGAATGAGGTACTCGTGACCAGCCATCATGTTCAGGCTGTGGTCTTCGCCCAGGTACTTCTTGAAATCGTAATTGATCGTATTGGTGTTTCTCAACGCTTGCCGTTCCTTATTCACCAGGCGGATGGCCGGTTTGCCCTGGTTGTCGACCGAGGGATAGTTTTTGATGTAATAGGTGGTAAGACCCCAGTAGCGCTGGTCGCCGTCGTCCTGGTGATCCATGCCCACTTCGGAACGGAGTGTCAGGTTGTCGATCACCTCCCAGGTGGCACTGCCCGCCAAGTTGAGTCGTTTTTGTGTTTTTTCGCGAGCGTTGTCACTGATGGAGACCAGCGGGTTGTAAAGATTACCCAGGTCGTCGTCGGCACTGCCGGCAGATGCATCCAGGTTCTTCAGGGGTATGGGGGTGTAGATCACCGAGTACTTGAGCCGTTTGTCGGTATCGAGCGTGCTGGTAGCGTCGTTGGCACCACCGCCGTTGATCTTGGTGTCGGTGTAGCGTACCGAGAAGTCGAGTGCAATACGATCTGAGGGCTTGTTGTTCAGCTTTAGGCTCATGCTGTTTCGCTTGTAGTCGGAATCCTCCATGATCGCCTTGTCGGAGAGATGGGAGAAGTTGAAAGCGTAGGTCATCCGGTCGCTTCCTCCGTTAAGGCTCAGGCTGTGGTTCATGGAGCTGCCGGGACGACCGAAAGTGAGATCCTGCCAGTCGTTGTAGGGTACATTGCGATAAAGATCGATATCCTGGTAGTTGCCGAAGAAGGAGTTGTAGTTTTCGATGGCGTCAGAACCCTTAAGAGCTGCCAGCTCATATTGCCAGGTAGCATAGTCGTAGGGCGAGAGCACATCGAGTGTTTTGGCGATCTTCTTCACGCCGAAGTAGGCGTTGTAGCTCACACGCAGTTTGCCCGCTTGTCCTGATTTGGTGGTGACGATGACAACCCCGTTAGCACCACGCGATCCGTAGATGGCAGTGGAGGAGGCATCCTTCAATACATCGATCGATTCGATGTCGGTAGGAGGAATGTCAGAGATGGTGCTCACAGGGAAACCATCCACAATAAACAGTGGATCGTTGCTCTGCGTGATGGAACCGCCACCTCGTACACGGATACGCATCTCGGCATCGGGGGATCCTTCGGTGGTGAGCACTTGTACTCCGGCCATTTTACCGGTGATTGCCTCTACGGCTGAGGCTACAGGTACGGCAGCCAGTGTCTCGGCATTCACTGAGGAGACTGATCCGGTGAGATCTCGTTTTCTCATGGTTCCGTAACCGATCACCACCACCTCATCAAGGCTGGAGACATCCTCTTCCATGGTGATATTAACTATGTTGCCGGTAATGGTCACTTCTGTTTCCTTCATGCCGATATAGGATACCTGCAGTGTTGTTGCGGAAGAGGGAACAGTGAGTGTGTAATTACCGTCCATATCGGTGGCAGCGCCGATACTAGTTCCTTTCACCATCACATTGGCACCAATGATTGGTTCACCGTAGGAGTCTTTTACAACTCCGCGAATTGTTCTCTCCTGGGCTGTCATACCCATTGTAAAGAGAAATAGGAACAGTAAACCGATGGTTACTTTTCGTTTCATTCCTTTTTCATTCATATTTGTCATGTTTATTAAAAATAAGTGATTAAATAACTGATCATCATAAGGGGTAAAGGGTTATCCTTCTCTCTTTCAAAGCACATCTTTCTTGCGATTAAAAATTACTATTCATACTATTCAATGGGAGTTCTTTAATATAGTTAACATTCATTTTTGCTAAGTTGTTGTTTTGTTGGTATATGCAGTTACGCCCCTGTATTCGTCGGTATTTAAATGCAATGTTACTTTTTTTTGACGGAAGAGGAGGTGAAAAATTGGTTTTTAAGGGGTGACAAATTGTTATAAGTTTGAAAATCGTGGAGAGAAAGAGCAAATTAATGTATATTTGTGGGAGACTAATCGAAATATTGTTATCTTGTTTCTTTCAATTCACAGATTGAATTATTGTATTCAGTAATCTGTTAATGTTGTGATACCGGAGATCAGTATAAAAAATTTCTTTTAGCATGATGATCATGGTGATCCTTGTGGTTTTCCTTCTCTCGGTTGTGGCTCCAATACAGGCGCAACCCGACGCCTATTTTGTCCATTACGGTGCAGAGGACGGACTACCACAACACACCATTACCGATATGCTTCAGGACCAGAACGGTTTCATGTGGTTCAGCACCTGGGACGGGTTGAGTCGATTCGACGGATATACTTTCACCACTTATCATTTGCCTGGTAGCACCGATATAGCCTCACAGAGCAGTAGGATTGACCATCTCTTTGAGGATCGTTACCGGAACATCTGGGCCCTAACCTATGACAACCATGCCTATCGGTTTGATGTGCAGACGAGGAATTTCACAGGTACCGGAGCGATTCCCGACCTTGGAGGATATCCTTTTGCCGCATCCGATATCATTCCTACCTCTAACGGGAATGTCTGGCTTTTATCGGAACAGGATGGCTGCATCGTGGTCACTGACTCCCTGTTCAATGCCACGGTATTTCATCCCTTAAAACAAAACCTTACTGATAGCCGGGTGAACAGGGTTTTCGAAGATCGCGAAGGAAACTGCTGGATTCTAACTGGGAGAGGACTCACCTTCCTGAAAGACGGGAGAGAAGTTCCACTTTTTTACTTTCATTCCTCAACACAAACTGTCTATGACAGCGAGTATCCCTTTTTCTGTGTCACAGAACTGGAGGAAGAGATATGGTTTGGTACTGATAAGGGACTCATTTGGCGTTACGACAAAAAGAGAGAAGCCTTTCAGCCATTGCACACAGGTTTGACATCCGATGTGATCTCCATCGATGTGATCTCAACTGAGAAGATCGCAATTGTATCCTCCCTCAGCGGTTTCATCATTTACAACACCCATGATGGCAGCATGGAGGTTTACAATCATCAGACTCTCCCAGGAATGACTTCCGGTCAGATTTTCACCTGTTACGTTGACAGGAGTAGGAATCTATGGATTGAGACTGAACAGCTAGGAGTAGGCAAGTTTAACCCCTACACGCGCCAATATCGTCATTTCAGACCATATATAGAGAGTACCGAAACGAGTGTGTTTCCACCCAATTTTTTTATCTTTGAAGACAGGGAAGATCGTCTTTGGATTCATCCCAGGGGTGGAGGGTTTTCTCTATATGATAAATTGGATGACAAGCTGGTACCATTCTACAACGAACCTTTTTCATCTACCTGGATGTTCTCCAATATGATGCATTCAGCTTACTCTGACAGGCAAGGTAACTTATGGATGTGCACCCGCTCACATGGTCTGGAAAAGGTGATTTTTTTTGACGATACCCAGTTTCGCTCCATCCTACTGAACCACAATATTCATTCCACCATCAGCAATTATGTGCGTCCCATCTTTGAAGACTCCCACGGTATCATCTGGGCTGCTACCAAAGATGGGATGATACATCTCTATGACTCATCGCTACAAGAGAAAGGCATTCTCACCGAGAATGGAACCATAGGTAAGGGGCCATCAATAAAGGGTATTGCCTATTGTATCACTGAGGACTCACAAAACAATATCTGGATTGGAACAAAAGGTGAGGGTGCATACCGGCTGACTCCCAAAGGGGAGGGAGACTCATTTGAAATCATCAGGATACAACATGATCCTGAAAATGTAAACTCCCTAAGTAACAACCAGGTCTATTCGATTTATGAAGATGCCAAGGGGAATATCTGGATTGGGACATTTGGCGGGGGACTCAACCTGATACCTCATGGTTCCAACGGTGAGAAGGTGATTCACCATGGGAACGGGCTCACCGGTTATCCATATAACCTTGGCAATCAGGTGAGGATTATCAACAAAGACCGATATGGGAACATTTGTGTTGGTACTACTTTGGGTTTAATCGTGTTTGATCCCAATTTCCGGAGTGCGGATGCGATCACGTACAAAACCTATGCACACAACAACGAAGATCCCGGTTCAATCGGAGCCAACGATATCATCGACATCTGCACCACTGAGGTCGGCGAGACGTTCATCGGCACCTTCGGTGGGGGGATCAGCCGGGTGGCACAAACCGACAGCCAGGGATTTCCGGTTCAATTTGAGAATTATGGCAGTACCCATGGTCTCCCCTCTAATATCATCCTCTCAGTTCAGGAGGACAGGCTTGGAAACATATGGGTTGGAAGTGAGGGAGGATTGACCAAGTTCAACCGCAGTAATGAGACTTTCGAGAACTATAGTGAGATGAAACGGTTGTTGAAGCGAAACAATTTCTCCGAAAACTCGAGATGCCGATTGCGTGACGGTAGGATGCTCTTCGGTTATTCACACGGGATGATTCTTTTCGATCCCGATCAGGTGAGGAACAACACCTTCAACCCCTATCTTGCCTTGGTGCAGTTCCGGTTGTTCAACCGTCCTCTCCCCATCTCCGCTGAAGGGCCGTTGCATAAGAGCATTGATTTGATTGAGCGCCTGCAGCTGAAGCACAACCAGAATTTCTTCAGCATTGAATTTGCTGCACTCGATTACATTGATCCGGATAACATCTTTTACGCCTACAAACTAGATGGATTCGACAAGGAATGGATCTTTTCAGGTAATCAGCGGATGGCAAACTATACCAATCTCTCACCAGGGAAGTACCTCTTCCGTGTGAGATCTACCAACAGCGATGGCGTATGGGCCGACAACGAGCGGCTGCTGGCCATCGAAGTACTCCCTCCGTTCTGGGCAACCGGGTGGGCTTATTCAATCTATCTGCTTCTGTTACTGCTGATACTCTTCTTCACCTATAGGATCCTCTACACCTTTTACAGCATGCGCAACAAGATCATCCTGGAAAAACGGGAATCGGAGATCAAGACACGATTCTTCACCAATATCTCACATGAGATACGTACGCCGCTCACCATGATTGTTTCTCCTATTGAGAATATCCTCGACAGTAAGAGCACTCCGCAGGTTGTGAAAAATCAGCTCAAGCTGGTATCCAAGAATACCAACAGGTTGCTGAATATGGTGAACCAGATCCTCGATTTTCAGAAGATGTCACAGTCGCCACTCACCGTGCATAGAATTGAGGCTGCTCCATTTATTGAAAACCTCTTTGAGGGGTATGTCAAAAATGCGGAGATCAGGAAAATCGAATATCGGTTCGAGAACCGTGCAGGTGATACATTGATCTGGGCCGATGGTGAGGCTCTTGAGAAGATCATCCTGAACCTGCTCTCAAATGCGTTCAAGTATACCCCAGCCGGTAGATCAATCACAGTCACCCTCTACAACCAAACCAATGAACTGGCGGTTGAGGTCAGGGATACCGGATACGGCATATCGAAAGAGAAACAGGGACGGTTGTTCAGGCGTTTTGAGTCGTTCAACGAAGATAAGAGCAAGCCCAGTACAGGTATCGGCCTCTCCATTGTAAAAGAACTGGCCGACAAGCATCATGCACGCATCACGGTTGAGAGTGAAGTAAACCAGGGAAGCTGCTTTACCCTCTTCTTCAAGAAAGGGATTGCCCATTTCGGCCCGGAGGTGACCATCGATGAAATCACCGTGAAGGGGGGAGTGACGGATCCGGAAGAGGATCTGAACGACACGATGACTCCTTGTGACCTCTATTCCCCTATGAATGAGCATCCCCTGGTGTTGGTTGTGGAGGATGATGAGGATCTGCGTCAATTTATCCGCTCCATCCTGGAGGAGGATTATGAAGTGCATGAAGCCTCTAACGGAGTTGAGGGATTTGAAAAAGCCCTTGAGTTGATGCCCGATTTCATTGTGAGCGATATCATGATGCCTGAAGCTGATGGTATGCAACTGCTCGAGAATGTACGTAAGAACATGCAGACCAGTCACATTCTTTTTTTGCTGCTCACAGCCAAAACGACACTTGAGAGTAAGTTGGAAGGATTTGAACAGGGTGCCGATGAGTACATTTCCAAACCCTTCAGCGTCTCTTTCTTCAAGGCGAGAGTGAAAAGCCTGCTACAGAGAAGAAATCAATTGCAAGATTTCTACCGTAACAGGGTTTATCATTCATCTGGAAAGATCGCAGAGGAGGGGAGCGGCAACGAAACGGCTGTCAATGGCAAGGACCTGGCGTTTATCCAATCCATCAACAGATTCATTGAGAAACACTTGGGGAACAATGATTATGTGATTGAAGACCTGGCGGTGGAGATGGGAATGAGTCGTTCTGTGTTTTTCAAGAAAGTGAAAGGGCTCACCGGTCTGGCTCCTGTGGAGTATGTGCGCGATGTGTTGTTGCAACATGCTGCTGAGTTCTTGCTTCAGAATGATTATACCATCAAAGAGGTCTCCTATATGGTGGGGATGAATGATGCCAAGTATTTCTCCAGGTGCTTTAAGAATAAATATCGGATGACTCCCACTGAATACCGGAAAAATTATGCTTTTCCGATATCGGTGGAACAAGAAAAAAAATCGGGTTGAAAAAGTTAAAAAAAAATGTTATCTTTGAGATCCGGGTATTCTTTCCTGCCTCAAAAGAGGTTCGACAATATTGACCCCGTTTCGGGAAAATGAGACAAATTTCAAATAAGCAGATGATATGAAACCATTTATTCACGAAGATTTTTTATTGCAAAGCGATGCTGCCCGTGAACTGTACCATGCGCATGCAGCAAAACAGCCCATTATCGACTACCATTGCCATCTGAACCCTGCCTATATCGCAGAAGACCACAAGTTCGACAACCTCGGACAGATCTGGC
>WOYT01000109.1 GCA_011620695.1 Proteiniphilum sp. | reverse complement strand
TACCCCAATGCAACATCTAAAAACATCATAACGGCAAAACCAAGCATTGCGCCGATAGTAGAAAAATCAGTCTCGTCTCCAGTTTGTGATTCAGGGATTAACTCCTCAACAACGACAAAAATCATTGCACCTGCGGCAAATGAAAGTGCGTAGGGCAATAATGGCGTAATTGTCAATACCAGATAAGCACCTATTACCCCAGCGATTGGTTCTACAACACCGGATAGTTGACCATAATTAAAAGCTCTTAATCTTGACAAACCCTCCCTGCGAAGTGGAATTGAAACAGCTGCTCCTTCGGGAAAATTCTGTAATCCAATTCCAAGCGCAAGCACGATTGCTCCAGCAAGCATCCCAGTATCCGGATTATTTGCCAATGCTCCAAAAGCAACTCCGACAGCTAATCCTTCCGGAATATTGTGCAGGGTGATCGCGAGTACCAGTAAAATACTTCTCCTCCAGGATGTTTTAATTCCTTCAGCGTTATCTATTGATAATCCCATGTGCAGGTGAGGTAAAATTTTGTCAACTAAAAGCAGAAAAACACCTCCTGATAAAAATCCGATTACTGCAGGAACCCAAGGGAGGGTGCCGTTTTGTGCTGACATTTCAATTGCCGGCTGCAACAAAGACCAGAAACTTGCAGCAATCATCACGCCTGCTGCAAATCCCAACATTGAATTAAGGATTTTTTGGTTTATTGATTTGAAAAAGAATACCGTTGAAGATCCCAATGCTGTAAAAAACCAAGTAAAAATCGTGGCACCAAGTGCAAGTAAAACAGGATTATAATTAAGTAACCCTTCCATTTTCATAGTTTTTAATCCTTAAAGACCAAATTACTTTGATTATCAATGACACTGCAATGCAATTTACAAAATGCTACAGCACGTATTTATCTCGTTCTGGATGACACCGGCGGAACGGCAATTATTGTACAAATACCTTTTTATGATCCGAGACATAGGTCCGCGTACTGACTGTGTACTCATCGCCATGGGGATCTTTATAGACCAGATCCACATAAAAAGCCTGGAATCCCTTCTTCGGGTAATCAATCCTCACGTTGACCACAGATCTGTCCCCGGCATTGAGCGGTATATCACTTTTAGTCCATGTAGCCTTACGGAAGTCCCGGCTGTCGGAAACAGATTTCCATAATCTGGCGCTTACCAGTTTATCGGGAGAGGCTTTAACGTTGAGCTCAATATTTCTACGCTTTTCCACCAGATTCCATTCGCAGACCGGATAATCCGTCTTGTACAACATATGGGTGAAAAATGAACCTAATGCACCGAATGCCTGTACTTTATCCCCCAAGCCATGACCGGCATTGGGAACATAATGCAGCAGGTTATGCCCGGGAATCTCATTGATATAATGTTTCACCGCATCCACTGTCCAGTAGGGATCATTTGTGGCCATAATGATCAGCTTAGGCATTGTCAGCTTCTCCCGGTAGGAATAAGGATCGATCATCTGTACGACAGCATTTCCAAATTCGCTATGAATCGCCTGAGGGATCTCCAGATTCACATAATCCTGGATCTCTTCGCTGTATTCTCCGTAGAGTTGTTTCTGATAATCAAAGGTAGCGGGCATATTCAGCATATCGATCACCATGGGAGCGATTGCCTCCACACGCGGATCCTGAAGTGTCCCGGTAAGCCAGGTGGTCCATCCGCGTTTTGAAGCTCCGGAAATGAGGAAACGATTTATCTGCCGGTCCAATTGTTGCGTGGCAAATTCCTGCACCGCATCCATCGCCCTGTAGGCCGATTTTGTCATAGGAAAGAGCAACGGCCAGGAATAATCTTTGTCTTTTTTGAACTCATTGAGCGTATAGGAGATCAAGGCATCTTCTTTCAACCCCCCATACAGCGGCTGATTGGGCACTTGTTTCAAGATACAGACCAAGGCATTGTTGCGGTTGGCCAGGGCAGACAGGGACAAAAACAAATCATCCTCTCCTTTTGTAAAATTCGGGATGCCATCGGTTAGTGAGCCGCCGTCTATAAATAAGAGCGCCCCATCCTGTTTTAAGGCCTCCGGTACAAAGATGATCAGTTCATGTTTCCACAGGATATCGTGCCATTTCTGAGAAATGAACAGTAAGGAATAGGCCTTTGCCTCATCCATGTCATAGGTCTTTCTGACTTCCCATCCCCATGTAGGGTCATCATTGTGGACATAAGCATCCAGCGCTGTTTCGGGTGTAACAGCCTGTTGTGCATAAACCGCACCAGAGCAAAAAAGTGCAATTAAAATTACAATTAAGATCTGTTTCATCTGGTTTATATTTTTTTATGCAGGTTATTCAACTCCCCAGTTATGGTTGGCCCTGTTTCCCATTTCAAGGATCAGCTTTCCGCCGTTTTCAAGCTCTTCGTGACTGAACCAGGCGCTGTTGAGGGGCTTTCCGTTCAGGGTAGCCGATTGGATGTATTTATTTTCGTCCGATGCATTCCGTGCTTCGATCTCGAAGGTCTCTCCGTTGGACAGCCGGATCTTCACATCCCGAAACAAAGGACTTCCGATGCTGTATTCCGGCTTTCCCGGTGTGACGGGATAAAATCCCATGGATGAGAAAACCACGAACGACGACATCCCTCCGCCATCCTCATCGCCGGGCAAACCCATCAGGTCGTTCCGGAACCAATCGTGCAGCAGCATCCGGATCGTCTTTTGCGTCTTCCAGGGCTGACCGCCATAATTGTACAGGTAAGGAATGTGCATCGACGGTTCATTGGCCATGGAAAACTGCCCTACATTCCCGGTGTGATCCGGCAGCTGGGCATAAAATTCATACTTTGATTTCCCGAGTGGCTGTTCAAACATGGCATCCAGGTTCTTGACAAACTGATCGTTGCCTCCCATCAGTTGAATCAGGTCGGGGATGTTGTGCTGAACATCCCAGCGGTACACCCATCCGTTGTTTTCGTCATAGGCATTACGGGCTCCTATTCCGCCTGAAAACACATAATCGAAAGGTTCGATAAACTTACCCTCGCTATCTTTCGGGTGAAAGAAGCCAGTTTCGGGGTTGAACAGGTTCCTGTAATTGAACGAACCTTTCAAAAAATAGGCGGCATCCTCCGTTTTCCCCAGTTCTTTGGCGAGCTGCGACAGGCACCATTCATCATAAGACGTTCCCAGGGTCACGGCCACCGGCTGGCGGCGTTCGAAAGGATGAACCTCGGGGATGGTTTCTTTTTCACCCTCCTTTAAGGCCGGGATATAGCCATGATCCTTGTAAAACTGATCGAGCTTGCCGGCCGGCTTTCCGGACCAGGGAGCCAGGGTTTTTTCCGTGATCGCTCCCTTGCAGGCCTGGAACGCCTTCTCCACATCAAAATCACGCAGTCCCTTCCGGTAAGCATCCAGCACAGAGGCCACCCCGTGGTTCGAGTTCATCCCATGCCCGTCACCCGTAATCGCCGGAAAAGTGGGCATCCAGAGATTTTCTGATTGTTCAGCCATCAATACGAACGAGTTAAGAATATCCCCTTCTTTCTTCGGATCGAGCAGAATCCGCAGGGGATGATGAGCTCTGTAGGTATCCCAGATCCAGTCGTCGGTATAGAAAGGGCGACCGTTATCGTCATGCACTTCCCGGTCGAAGGGGCTGTAGTAGCGGCCGTCTTCCGAGATGCATACCGGTCGTTCGTAGCACCGGTAGAGAGAGGTATAAAAAACAGACCTTTCATTTTCCGTCCCGCCTGAAATCTCGATCTTTCCCAGCGCTTCATTCCAGCTGTCGCGGCCCGCCGACTGCAGTTCGGCCACGGTTTTACCGGCCACTTCACGCTGCATGTTCCTCTGGGCCTGGGCTGCATCAATAAAAGAGATCCCGTAACGGAGATGAATTGTTTTTGTCCCCCGCGGATAGCGAAGCACCAGGCAGGCATTTTTCCCCTCAGTCTCCGTTTTATCCACCAGCTTACCATGATCCAGGGCAGCCACCTGCCGCGGTAATTCCTCCGTAACCAGATACAGGTAAACCCGGGTATCGTTCGCGATCACCTGCCAGCCCGACACCGCCTTCCCGTCCCATGTCATCCTCCCGTTCCCGGAATTCAGCACCAGGGAAACCGGGGCATCCTTCTCAAAGCTAAGCTCATACATGGCGGACTGGTGGGACAATCCAAAATTGACTTCCGTCTGCTGCTCATCCAGGTAAACCGAATAAGAATAAGGGGTAAGCTTTTCCTGGTCGTAGCTGTACGATATCACTGGTTTCAGACCACTTTCATCCCCCTGCCAGGTGCTGAGGTTAAAGGCGAAGGCACCGCGGTGACTGGTCAATTCCAGGGGCAGGCCATGCAACAACACACCCGTATAATCAGTTCGCACGGGATAAACACGCAACATACTGTTCGGCAGATGAATCGTTGGGTAGGTAGGCACCAGCAGGTGGCTGATGTTTCCCATGTAGGGGTTTACCTCATCCACCGGTTGTCCCGCATCCGGAGCATTCTGCTGATGCGGCGCCGAAAAGCCCATCAGCA
>WOYT01000149.1 GCA_011620695.1 Proteiniphilum sp. | reverse complement strand
CATACCCTGTTGTCACGCCGGTTCGACAGAACCGATGCCGGGAGGCGCATCCACTTCGCCTCTGCCATGACGTTGTTAGGTCTTTCTGATGGCGATGATGCCGGCACCGGACATGGTTATCTCGATATCGTGGATTTCATTCTGCAAGGTTGCACGAATGTAGATGCCAACCTGAAAGAACTTTACCGCCGTGTGGCGTTCAATATCTCGGTGGGCAACAGTGACGACCATTTTCGCAATCACGGCTTCCTGCTTACCGCCAGAGGGTGGACACTCTCACCTGCTTACGATATGAATCCGACCGTGCATGCCTATCAAAGCCTGCTTATCGACAGACATTCAAACAAGGCGGACCTGCAACTACTCCTGGATGCCTGTGAGGATTACATGCTGGATAAAACCACTGCGTCCCAAATCATTGCACAAGTAGTGGCGGCAGTGAAAGGATGGCAACCCCTGGCAACCAGGCTGGGCATAACCAGGCGTGAGATGGATATCTTCGGTGAGGTGTTCGAGAGAACTGTACGCGAAAAGTAAACTTTTTAAACAGGGAATTACCCGAAGATCTCCCTCAGCTCCTTGTTGCTTAGCTTACCGATCCAGTTTTCACCGGTGGATACGGTCATGTCCGCCAGCTGTTTCTTGCGTTGGATCATCTCGTCGATCTTCTCTTCGAAGGAGTTCTTGGTGATCATGCGGTGCACCATCACGTTCTTCTTCTGCCCGATGCGGTAGGCACGGTCCGTAGCCTGGTTCTCCACCGCGGGGTTCCACCAGAGATCGAAGTGCACCACCTGGCTGGCGGCAGTGAGGTTCAGTCCCGTGCCGGCCGCCTTGAGCGAGAGGATGAACACCTTGTCGGCGCGGTTGGTCTGAAACCGCTCCACCATCTCCCGTCGTTGGGTGATGGAGCATCCGCCATGATAAAACAGCGGCCTGTCGCCCAGGTGCCCGGCGATCATCTTCTCCAGCATCGCGCCCATCTCCCTGAACTGCGTGAAGATAAGCACCTTTTCTCCCGCGTCGTTCATGCTGTCCAGCAGCTCGAACAGCAGCTGCACCTTCCCCGAGAGCGCAGGGTCCCAGTTTCCATTCTTCAGAAACAATGCAGGGTGGTTACAAATCTGCTTCAGGGCGAGGATCATCTGCAACACCAGTCCCTGCCGTTTAAAGAGCGTCTGGCTGTCGTCGCTGTCGCTGTAGCCTTCAATCTCATTCATCGCGGCCTGCATCGTCTGCTCATAGAGGGCAGCCTGCTGCCTGGTCAGCAATGCAAACTGGTTCTGTTCCACCTTGTCCGGCAGGTCAGAGATGATCGATTTATCCGTTTTCATGCGTCGCATCATGAAAGGCGATGTGATCTTGCGGAAACGCTGCACCACCTGCTCGTCGTTAAAAAGCTGAATAGGTGTGGCAAACTCCTCCCTGAACCATTTGTCGCTGCCCAGGTAACCCTTGTTGGTGAAGTCCATGATCGACCAGAACTCGCTCAGTCTGTTCTCCACCGGTGTCCCGCTCATGGCGATACGGATGTTTGCCGGGATGCTCTTGATCGCCTTCGACTGCGCCGCATCATGGTTCTTGATGTTCTGAGCCTCATCGATCACCATCACCTGCCATTTCTGTTTTCTCAGCAGGTCGCTGTCGCCGCGCGCCACGCCGTAGGTAGTCAGCATCACATCAGCATCAAACAGCTTCAGGTCGCGTGCCGTGCCGTGATAGATGTGTGTGCTCAGGGAAGGAGCAAAGCGGGCAATCTCCGCCTGCCAGTTGGTCAGCAGGCCTGTGGGCACCACCACCAGAGCCTTCTGCTTGTCGTTGATCGCCTTCTCCTCCTTCAGTTTCAGGAGGATGGAGATCACCTGCACCGTTTTCCCCAACCCCATGTCATCGGCGATGATGCTGCCAAAGCCGATCCTGCTGTTGCGGTACATCCAGGAGAAGCCCCGATGCTGGTAGGGACGCAGCCGCGCATTGAGTCCCTCTGGCAGAGGGATCTCCTCCACCGAGGTGAGCTCTTTCATCATCTGGCGCACCTCGTCGGTCAGTTCCACCGGTGCACCCTCATACTCTTCGCTGAGTGCCGTCTGAAACAGCTGGTAAGCGTTTAGCGGCTTGTTGGAGGCAAAGACCCTGTTCAGTTTCTCTATCTCAGCCTCGTTCACGTAGATATAACGCTCCTTGAAGCGGATCAAACCCGAAGCATTCTTCAGCAGCTGTTGGAACTCTTCCGGCGAGAGAAGCGTGTCACCCACCGCCACGCGCCAGTCGAAGGCAAGCAGGTCGTCGATGTTCACGAAACCCGCTTGATCCGATTTGCGTTTGAGCAATAGCGACACTTTGGGTCGCAACAAATGCTGCAGAGATTTTGGCAGCAGGATCTTGATGTTGAGCAGGCGGATGGCCGGCAGTATCTCCATGAGGAAGGGCGAGAACTCCCCCCTGCTGAACCGTATGGGATGGCTTCCTCCCAGGTTGATGTGCGTGTCCAGTCCCCGGATAAAGGGTGTGAGCAGAGAGATGCTTTGCAGGATCCTGTAACGTCGGTGTGCATACGCCTCCTCATTCAGTATGGTAGATAGCGGCAGCGGGATGGTATCGGGCTGCTCCCTGTTTTCAACGAGCAGCGTCACCTCGAAGTCGTCGTTGTCGGTCTCGCTCACGGTGATCACCGGCTTGTAGGTCTCCTCCGTGAGGTGATAGCGATCCAGCCACACCTTGATCCCTCCGGTGATCCCTTTCTCGCCCACGCCGCTGAAATCATGGCTCTTGCCCTTGAAGAAGAGATCCGCGATGAGATCACCTTTAGAGGGTTTCGAAGCCGCCCTCACCAGGGTCGAGATAAAGAGTGAGAGCAGCTCAACGGCCTGGTTCCCGATTGGTCTCATCTTCACCGATTGGCGACTTCTGTACGCTGTCTGTAACAGTCCGTCAGGAAGTATCTCCTCCAGCCTGTGCATCAGTGTGCGCACCTGTTCATCGATCATCGCCGGCACCCATCGCACCATGGCACGCCCGTTTTCCAGTTGTACGATCTGGGGTACGATGTTGCCGTTGGCTACCAGGTGGATGGCCGCGAAGAGCAGCTTGTGCGCTGCCGCCACCGACGGCTGGTAATCGGGCAGGTAATCTGGATTCAGTCGGAACAGTTGCGGGAAGAGGTCAGGCAAGGTAATCACACTGTCCATCGTGCCGTTTCCCATCAACACGGAAGCCTCGTCGTTCCGGTCCAGGGTAAACGCCAGGCGGGTGTGGTGAGAGATCATCTCACCGTCATCGGGAGAGGGAAAGAGCGCTTCAAAGTCGAGCCGCTTGTTCAGCAACCTCCCCGCCTCTTTTGCCAGGCGGAGGAACTGAAGGGCATAGATCTCCCTGAAATTCCCATCCGGGTAAAAAGGCGGTGCATCGGGCAGCAGCTGTACCAGCGGTTCCGCGATGGGATGCAGCTGTGAAAAGTCCACCCGCTCATACGCCCGTTCCTCATCGGGTGCAATCAGCTTCTTACCTTGCGGCGCCCACAGCGAGTGCAGCGGCGGGATCCCGTTTTTCTTCTGTTCCTCCACAAAGATGCCCCGTTTCTTCAGCTCCCCGATCAGGTTCACCCTGTGCATCTCGAACACCAGGAAAGGGTTGTTGTCGATCTCGCGGCTGATCATGTAAATCACCGCGGCCAGGTGCTTGCACGGCACGGCCCAGTCGGGACAGGAGCATTGCATCTTGAAATCGGTCCACTGTCGGGGAAAGACCCTTAGTCCCACCTCTTCGGCGATCGTCAGGATGGCAGGATCCAGCTCCCGGTTCAGCAGCTTGGAGATGAGAGCCGGTTTAGTGGCAATCTGGTCGATGAGCTGTTCCACCTCCTCCTCGAAGAAAGGAGGCACGATGATCGTTACGCGGTAGGGTGTGGCACGGCTGCCCTTCACCCTGGCCTGCATCTCGTTCTCTTTGATCTTCACCGAAACCACATTTCCCCTGCGCGCGTAGGAGGCGCCTCTCGGCAGCCGGTTGTTGTAATCCACGTTCTCCAGGGAGCGCAGCCAATGTTCGCCCCACCATGTTTTTCCAAATTCTATTGCCATATTCCCTTTACCCGATAGGAGAGATTCAATTTTTTTTCAAAGATACAGAAGAAGTGTTTTGATGCAAAATTTTTTAGCATTTAGCATTCAGTTTGCAAGTCCGGCATACTAAATCTTAACCATGTACTTATTGAAGTCATAAGTAAGATACAGACAGGAGTCATCACATGTCCCAATCATCCTGATGCTGAAATCCGCAAAAAATATGTTTTCATGCACTGTATGAATGGAGTGAAATACAAATCACTGGAAAGATTACCGAATAAAAGAGTGATCAGCGATGGATAATTATGTACATTTGCCTTGTCAACTCATTCGTTGAAACAAACAGGCATATTGTCACTCCACCGGGATTCGGCAATGGATGCCGCCCTATGGAAAAGTTGATCGGCACAACTGAGAAAACGGCGCCAACTGAGAAGATGACCAACATCCTTTTCTCTGAGCGGCTCCAGCTGTAAATTTCATAATAAAAAAGACCCATTTAAATGCAGCAATATAACTATGTTATTTTTCAAAGGGACTCAGATTATTACCGCAT
>WOYT01000013.1:2245-4642 GCA_011620695.1 Proteiniphilum sp. | reverse complement strand
GAAGGCTGACAGTGAAAAGAGAGCAGACAGAATGATGAAATAGATGTGTTTCATATCGATAGAGCGTGAAAGTTGTTTGACTTTGGTTATGAAGGCTCACCCGGTAACGGAAGCAAAAGTAATGATTATTTTTTTCTTTTCATGGGTTATGCTTTTTTGCATGATGCTTTTTAGCATGATTCCAGCCTTGAATAGTCTGATCATTTATTGTATATTTGCTCTTTCAACATTCACCGACGTCAATGTATGCCCTGCCCACGCCCTATGAATGCGCGAAGGAATTTGTGACCCACACGAACAGGAATCTGTTTATCACCGGAAAGGCCGGAACGGGTAAAACAACCTTCCTGCGCAAGTTTCGCGCCGAAACGATGAAACAGACAGCCGTTGTGGCACCGACGGGCGTGGCCGCGGTCAATGCCGGCGGAGCAACCATCCATTCGTTCTTCCAATTACCGTTCACCCCCTTCACGCCGACTCCTTCCGGTCGCGAATCGCTGATTGCCCGCATGAAGATGAACAATTCCCGCCGACGCGTGATCCGTGAGCTGGAAGTGCTGGTGATTGATGAAATCAGCATGGTACGCGCCGATGTGCTGGATGCCATCGATACGGTGCTTCGCAGTGTGCGGCACCGGCAGTCGGAACCTTTTGGCGGCGTGCAGATGGTCTTTATCGGAGATATGTACCAACTCTCTCCCGTAGTTAAAGCCGATGCCTGGCGGATACTTTCGGAATATTACCAGGGTATCTATTTTTTCCACAGCCACGTCATTCAGGAACATCCACCGGTTTATGTGGAGTTCGACAAGATTTTCCGCCAGTCCGACAACCATTTTATCGAGGTATTGAACCAGGTGCGGAACGATTCGCTTACACCGGAAGGGTTCAACCTGCTGCAAAGCCGCTACGATCCGCATTTTAACCCGTCACCCGAAGAGAATTACATCACGTTGACCACACACAATTTCAGTGCCGATGCGATCAATACCGCAGAACTGGAAAAAATCAAAACGACCGTGCATTCATTCATGGCAGAGGTGAAAGGTGAATTCCCGGAGAATGCTTTTCCGGTTGATCGGGTTCTCGAACTGAAAGAGGGAGCCAAAGTGATGTTCGTGAGAAATGACACAGAAATTCCCCGACGTTATTTCAATGGGAAAATAGGCATCATCACGCGTATCAAAGAGGAAATTATTACCGTGCGATGCCCGGGCGATCCGGATGAAATTACCGTATCTCCCGTGATCTGGGAGAATATCCGCTATACCACCAATCCCGAGACCAACATGGTAGAGGAAGAAATTATCGGGACATACAAACAGGTTCCCCTGCGACTCGCGTGGGCCATCACCATCCACAAAAGTCAGGGACTTACATTCGATAAAGCGATCATCGATGCGGGTAAAGCATTTTCACCCGGACAGGTGTATGTGGCGCTGAGCCGTTGCCGGTCGCTCAACAGCCTGGTGCTGAAAAGCCCGATTAACCGCTACAGCATAGCGGTAGATGAACAGATTATCCGTTTTTCATCGTCAAAACCCGATGAAAACCGTGTAGCCGAAGAGCTGAAATCAGCAAAAGAGCAATTCAGGATGAGCTTACTACTGCAATTGTACGACTTCGGTCCGATCCTCCAGATGGCACGTTCATGGTACCTCGAGACAAAGGAAAACGAATCTTCCTTCAGCGAAGAAACTGTGCCCTTCGTGGGCGAGATCTGTAAACAGTTGACGGAACTGGAGCAGGTAGCCGGTAAATACAGGACTCAATTGCAGCGTATCATCGGGCAGACACCTTTCGACAGGGCTTTTTTTGCAGAACGGCTCCATGCATCCTCTTCCTATTTCACCGGAAAAATTGAGATATTGTTGCAGACTTTGCGGGAATCGACAGCAACCACCGACAACAGAGCAAACGCACAGGCGTATGACGAGAGCATCGATGCCGTTTTTACCGCGGCAGCACTAAAAACACACCTGATCTCCGCCACAGCCGGCAATTTCAGCGTGGAGTCTTACTACAGGGCCCGGAACCAATTCAGGAAACCACCCTTCTCCATCACCTCATACAGCCGGAACTCGTCGCGTGTACAATTAAAATCGACCCATCCCGATCTGCTGAATGAACTGGTGCAATTACGCAACCATATAAGTGCCGGTGCAGGGTTACCGGTTTATCTGGTCGCCTCCATAAAAACGCTGGTGCAGATGGCGGACTACTTGCCGGAAACAGAAAAAGAATTACTGAAAATACATGGTTTCGGGAAAATAAAAGTGGAACGATTCGGTGCGCAGTTCCTGGAAATCATCCATAATTATATCTCGGCAAACGGGATCGAATCACGCATGATACACTTCAAGGAGCATGAAAAGCCAAAAAAGAGAAAAAAATAAA
>WOYT01000013.1:0-2145 GCA_011620695.1 Proteiniphilum sp. | reverse complement strand
GGAGAAAGGGAAGCCACCTTGTCGCTGCTGAAGAGCAGCACCGCCTCTTTTCCTTCCACACTCCCGCTGTTGGTGACATCCACCGACACGGTGATCGTATCTTCCCAGGCGAAATTTGTTTTATCCACCTGCAGATTGGCGTAATCAAACGTTGTATAGCTCAGTCCATATCCGAAAGGATACTGTACGGAAGTTTGCGCTCCGTAGTCATAGGCACCCTCCATTTTCCCGTCGATATCCTGACTTGGTTTGTGATCATAGGTGATCAACCCCTGTTCATATTTCGGATAAGTGTAGGGCAGCTTGCCGCTGGGGTTCACATCGCCGCTCAGAATATCGGCCAGGGCATTTCCGCCAAAATTCCCGGGCAGGTAAGCCTGGATAATAGCAGCCATACCCGGCTCAATCTTGCGGATCAGTCGCGGCCGTCCTTCGTTCAGCACCAGGATCACCGGCTTACCGGTTTGCAGCAGTGCCAGTGCGAGGGCTGTCTGATTTTCCGACAGGGACAGTTCATCCAGGTTGCCGGGCGTTTCGCAATAGGAGTTTTCACCCAGGCAGAGCACGATGTAGTCGGCCCCTCTTGCTGCCGCGACCGCCTTTCCAATCTCAGGCGGGTTCTCCTCGAAGTACTGACCCTCCATCTTATAGGTGACGCCCGGTTCATACGTCACGTTGGCAGCACCGAACTTGTTTTGCAACGCTTCGTAGATGGTGTTGTAGTCCTGTGCAAACTCCTCCACCTTCTCTCCCTGCCAGGAGTAACTCCACCCGCCGTTGAGCGTACGCATGGAGTTGGCGTTGGGGCCTGCCACAAGAATACGGGCATTGGCAGGCAACGGAAGGATATTCTTTTCGTTTTTCAGCAAGGTAATCGACTCATCGGCCGCAGCTTTCGCGACCGCTTCGTTCTCACTGCTGCCGAAATCGGGGTATTCTTCGCGCGACCAGTAAGGCCGCTCGAAGAGTCCAAGCCGGAACTTCAGCCGCAACACGCGCCGCACGGCATCGTCGATTCGATCCATCGACACTTCCCCCTCTTCCACCAGACTCACCAATGTGGGGCAGAAGGCCAGGTTGTAGGGCTCCATCACCATATCGATACCGGCATTGATCGCCGTCTTAACCGCCCCTTTATAATCAGCAACCACATGATCGCGGCTCTGCAGGTTCTGCACATCCGCCCAGTCGGTCACAATTACCCCGTCGAACCCAAGTTCCTCTTTCAGCCATTGGGTAAGCAGCCGATGATCGGCATGGGTGGAGACCCCGTTGATGATGCCCGAGTTCACCATTACGGAGAGTGCGCCACCCTCCATGATGGCGGCCCGAAAAGGTTCGAAGTATTTCTCGCGCAACTCGCTTTCGGAGATCAGAGCCGGAGTGCGATCCTTTCCCGAGACAGGCACCCCGTATCCAAGGTAATGTTTCAGACAGGCAGCGATATGCTGATTCCCGACGCTGTTCCTGTCGCTTCCCTGGAAGCCAAGGGTAGAAGCTACCGCCATGCGGGCGTTGAGGTAGGCATCTTCGCCGTAGCTCTCCCACTGGCGTGGCCAGCGGGCATCCCGTCCCAGGTCCATCGTTGGCGAAAAGGTCCAGGGGATATTGCTGGCCCGCGTCTCATAAGCCGAGATGCGCGAGCCCTCTTCCATCAGTGCGGTATTGAAGGTAGCGGCCATCCCTATCCCTTGCGGGAAGAAGGTCGCGCCGGCGGTATAAGTCGTGCCGTGAATGGCATCGATGCCGTAGATCACCGGTATGCCCGTCTCCTGCAATGCTCTTTCCTGAATGGCACGAATGGTCTTTTCCCACACTTCGGTGGTCCGGGCGCGGTTGTTGGCCGTGTTGAGGATGGAGCCTACCTTGTATTTCCCGATCACGGTGTCGAGCATCGCCGGGTCCACCTCGAAAGGTTCGTCGCTTGCATATAAGCCACCGCCCTTTCCAATCACGTCGATCGTATATTGTGCCATCTGCCCCACCTTCTCTTCGAGGGTCATCTGCGTCATGATGCTGTCGATCTTTTCCTCGATTGCCGCATCCTGCATCATTCCGGTTTTCTCTGTACCGCCGTTGCAGGCAACCAGCAGTGGAATGAAGAGTAGAAAATAGATAAATTTGTTCATGTTCATTGGATGATTC
>WOYT01000061.1 GCA_011620695.1 Proteiniphilum sp. | reverse complement strand
TGTCGGCCAGTTTCATCCCGATCGGGCCCTATAAATCCTATAACTTCACCATCCGTGCAAATTCCACGCTGTTGCAGGACTTGAAATATGAACAGCGCAGCTCACCCTACGACCGCGGTGCAGAGTGGTACTAACCCTTTTTATCTCCCCAGAGCCTCTTCATCCACTCCTGCATCTTCACTTCAGAGACATTGGACTGTGGATCCCAGAAACGGCTCTTCATCAACTCTTTTGGCAGATATTCCTGCTGCACGAAATTGTCCTTGTAATCATGCGCGTACTTATACTCCTTCCCATAGTCCAGCTCCTTCATCAGCGAGGTGGGGGCATTGCGCAGGTGCAGCGGCACCGGCAGGTTACCGCTCTGCTCCACGGTTGCCAGTGCCTTGTCGATGGCCAGGTATGCCGAGTTGCTCTTTGGTGAGGTGGCCAGGTAGATGGCGGTTTCTGCCAGCACGATACGCCCCTCAGGCCACCCGATCTTCTGCAGCGTGTCGAAACAGGCATTGGCCAGCAACAGGGCATTGGGATTGGCCAGGCCGATATCCTCGGCAGCTGAGATCACCAGCCGGCGGGCAATAAACCTGGGATCCTCCCCGCCGGCCACCATCCTCGCCAGCCAGTAGATCGCTGCATCGGGATCACTGCCACGGATCGACTTGATGAAGGCAGAGATGATGTCATAGTGCATCTCACCACCTTTGTCATATGCCGCCGGGTTCTCCTGTAGCCGTTCGGTCACCAGCTTGTCCGTGATCACCAGCTCCTCCTCACTCTGCTCCGGAACGTCATCGGAGGCAACCGTCAACTCAAGTATGTTGAGCAGCTTACGGGCATCACCCCCGGAGAAGCGAAATAGTGCATCACGCTCCAGCACCTTGATATTACGTTCCTTAAGGATCACATCCTCGGTGAGCGCCCGCTGCAACAGAACCTCCAGATCCTCCTTCTCCAGCGACTTCAGCACATAGACCTGACAGCGCGACAGAAGGGGACGGATCACCTCAAACGAGGGGTTCTCGGTGGTAGCTCCGATCAGTGTCACCGTGCCGGTCTCCACTGCATGCAGCAGCGAGTCCTGCTGCGACTTGCTGAAGCGGTGTATCTCATCGATGAAGAGGATCGGGGCTGCACTGTCGAAGAAACGGGCATTCTTCGCCTTTTCGATCACATCCCGCACATCCTTCACCCCCGAGTTGATGGCACTCAGCTTGTAGAAAGGAGCTTTCAGCGTGTTGGAGATGATGTTGGCCAGGGTGGTCTTCCCCACGCCGGGAGGTCCCCAGAAGATGATGGAGGGGATCCTTCCCGAATCAATCATGCGGCGCAAAACGGCACCCTTACCCACCAGGTGCTTCTGGCCGATAAACTCATCAAGGTTCTGCGGGCGGAGCCGCTCAGCAAGGGGTGCGCTCATAATCGTTCATTTTTTATCTATATCTCTCGTCACACAAAGATAGGGAAATTATAGAGAGATTGGATAACTCATAGGTGGTGAGAAATCAGCTACAACAGACCTGAAAGTGATCCAATTCAAACAGATAGAAATAGAGCCTATTCTTTTCGGTGCTTCAATAAAATTGTATCTTTGCAACCATATCAGTCAAAAAGTAGCGTATGCAAATTGCCCCGATCATGTCGCTCTTCGGCAATATGGAACCCCTTAACCATGTCCGGTTGAACTTTAACCAGGAGAGCGTCAACCTGATGAATATCGCCATTGCCTTTATCATGTTTGGCGTTGCGCTCGGCATCAAACCACAACATTTCAGAGTTGTCATCATGCGTCCCAAACCGGTATTACTGGGCGTGGTGGCGCAATATCTTCTCTTACCGGCACTCACCTACCTGCTGGTGCTGGTGGCGCAACCCAGCAACTCGGTGGCGCTGGGTATGATCCTGGTGGCTGCCTGCCCCGGCGGGAATGTCTCCAACCTGATCTCCGCCATCTCAAAATCGAACATCACCCTCTCGGTGAGCCTCACAGGTATTACCACCATCCTGAGCCTCTTCATGACACCGCTCAACTTCGCTTTCTGGGGCAGCCTCTACGCGAACCACTCCCCCCTGTTGGTGCCCATCACCATCGATCCCGTGGAGATGTTCCGTACCGTCTTCCTGATCCTCGGTATCCCGGTGATCCTGGGAATGATCGTGGGGTTGAAGTTCCCCCGGTTTGTGGAAAAAATGGAATCAACCGTGCAGGCGGCATCCATCATCTTCTTCATCGGTTTCATCACTGCAGCCCTGGCAGGCAACTTCGGCATCTTCCTCCGCTACATCCACCTCACTTTCCTACTGGTGCTGATTCACAACGGATTGGCTTTTCTGGCTGGCTATTCGTTGCCGCGTCTCTTCCGGGTGAATGAGCTGAACAGTAGAACCATCTCCATCGAGACCGGTATCCAGAACTCGGGACTGGGACTGGCGCTCATCTTCAACCCCCGCATCTTCCCACCCGAGCTGAACCTGGGCGGTATGGCTTTCATCGCGGCCTGGTGGGGCATCTGGCACATTGTAGCGGGGCTGCTACTGGCTTTCTACTGGCGCAAACATCCCGCAAGAACGGTAACTCTCTAAAACATCCCAGCTATGCTATATCATTACGACTTCCGCTATACGATTGCCCGACTTCACTTCGATACCGCACTAAGGCTCAACTTCCATAAAATAGTCATTACCGGCAGGAAAGAGAATGTATCGAAACGGCGGCCCGTGATTTTCGCCTCTAACCATCGCAATGCACTGCTCGACGCTCTCCTGCTGGTCTATTCCAGTTATCACATGAAGCAGCTGGTCTTCCTGGCACGGGCCGACATCTTCAAGCAGAAACTGATTGCATGGGTCCTGAGAGGGATGCGCATCATGCCGGTGTTCCGCATCCGCGACGGAAAAGATAACCTGGACAAGAACAATGAGACCTTCAACAATGCAGCCCGGATCCTGAAAAAGAACAACACCCTGGCGATCTTTCCCGAGGGGGTACACAACCCGAAACAGTCACTGCTGCCCATACGCAAGGCGGTACCCCGCATCGTACTGCCTACTGAGGCCTCAACGGGCTTCACCCTGAACAGTCAGATCGTGCCGGTATCCATCTACTACCGCGACATCTTCGGCTTTCTTTCTGACGTCTATGTCACTTTCGGTACCCCCATAGAGGTTCGTTCATACAGGGATCTCTACTACGAAAACCCGGTGCAGGCAGTAAACGCGCTGCGACAGGAGCTGGAGGAGCGTCTGCAGTCGATGGTGGTGAACATTCGGAATGAGGCGTATTACGAAGCCTATCGCCTTGCCATCGACTGGAACGGCGACCGTCTGGCAGAGGAGCTTTACAAGGGCCGGAAAGATGACTTTCTGCAGGCGTCGCTCCATATCGTGCGTGAGCTGGACCGGCTACAGGAAGAGGATCAGATCGCTTTTGAAGCGAAGATGGCCAGGTTCCGCGAGGCGGTTACATTGATGAAAGAGGAGGGGCTGCGATCAACCGATCGGCTTTGGAAGCCTAAATCGAGCGCAGAATTGAGAAGCCGCGCTGCTGCACTGCTACTCACAACTCCGGTGATGCTTTTCGGATTCCTCAACGGCATCTTCCCCATATTGATTCAGAAGAAGCTGCAGACACTGTTCAAAGACAAGCAGTTCGTGGCTTCGGTACGATATGCCGCAGGGCTCATCTTCGTGCCACTGTTCGATCTGTTGCAGTCGCTCGCCGTGCGGTTCATCACCGGTGAATGGCTGCCGGCACTCGCCTACTTCCTGCTGATGCCGGCCACCTTTTATTTTGCCCTCTACTGGCGCAAGTGGTGGAAGCAGCTGCAGCGCGACCGTAAAGTTCAGCGCTTTGCCACAGAGAAGCCTGAACAGTGGAAGCGGCTGCTGGCACTGATCAGGCTTTAATTCACTATCCCTTTTTCTCTTCTGCGTGGTCTGGCAGCATCTTCAATGCTTCGCCAGGTGCTGCACGATTGCCTCCACGGCGGCATGCAGTCCCTCGGCATTCTTCCCTCCGGCAGTAGCAAAATGGGGTTGTCCCCCGCCACCGCCCTGAATCAGCTTCGCTGCTTCGCGTACCATGTTGCCGGCATGCAACCCTTCCGCAACCAGGTCGTCGCTCAGCATCACCGTGAGTGAGGGCTTACCGTTCGCCACGGTGCCGGCCACGAAGAGCATCCTCTCGGGGAATTGCGATTTCAGTTGGAAAGCAATATCTTTCATAACATCGGGCATCCCCACCGGCTGTTCCACACGGAACAGGGTGATGCCGTTCATCTCTTCCCGCTTTTCGATGATCTGTTGCCGCAGCTGCTCGCTCTTCTCTTTCATGAACTCCTGCAGCTGTTTCTTCATCTCTTCGTTCTCCGACAAGAGGCGATGTATCCCCTGCATGACATCTGGCACGTTATTGAGCAGCTTTCTGATCTCAAGTATCGCATCCTCCCTGGCATAGAGGTACTCCTCACATACCTTGGCGGTCACGGCCTCTATGCGGCGCACGCCCGCGGCGATGGCTCCCTCACTCACGATGCGGAATGTACCGATACGGCCAGTGGAGGAGATGTGGGTGCCGCCGCACAGCTCGATGGAGGATCCAAAACGAACCGTACGCACCTGCTCTCCATACTTCTCACCGAAGAGCGCCATTGCGCCCTGTGCTTTGGCCTCTTCAATGGGAACATTGCGATGCTCCTCTATTGGGTAGTCGCTCCTGATGGCAGCGGTCACCTTCCTCTCCACGGCACGGATCT
>WOYT01000138.1 GCA_011620695.1 Proteiniphilum sp. | reverse complement strand
AAGCACTTCGTGACGGATGTCAAGTTCCGCTACGGAGAAGAATATGTGTAAGGAATTAACTGAAAGAGGATCTGCCGGCCGGCAGATCCTCTTTCAGTATGGCTGAAACGGTGTGTGTGTTTTAGTTGCTGTAATCGATGATAACTACATTGAATGAGTTGGGCGCTACTGTCAGTTGTAAGCTGTTTCTCTGCATGCTTTGGTAAGCTGACTGAGGCAGGACAACAGCCGGGTTATCCAGACTGTTTACAGCGTCCATCTCTGCTGAGAGCGAGATCACTTCCACTTGCTGATGCAGTTGCATCTTCTTCTCCAATCCATCCAGTCTGATGCTGAGTGCTCTCTCCTCTTCTGATACATTGCTCAGTTTGATGATAATCTCCTTTTTATTTTTGTCGATCACCGATGAGGCATACAATCCCTCCTGCCCCGTGAGAGGGGCATTGTTCCATGTGATAGGAAGCACATTCGTGCCGGCATGATGTCCATAAAGTTGCTGCACATAATAGTTGGGTGTGCGTACCATCCGCAGGTTGTCGAACCAGATCAGGTCGGGGCGCCATTGCCAGGCATCCACATGAGCAAGGAGCGGTGCGTAGGTGGCCATGTGCACGATGTCAGCATTCCGTTCCAGTCCGGTCATGAATGAAGCCTCTGTGAGGGCCGACTCAAAATTGTTGGCCCTGGTCGTGTGGTGACTGGCATACTCACCTGCAAATACCTTGGGCCCGTTCCGATCATAGGAGTCGTAGCGGGCTGCGTTGTCGAGAAACCACTGCGGCGGGCGGTAGTAGTGCTCATCTACCAGATCCACCTTCAGCCGCTTCATCTCCGGCCATAGGTATTCAAAATCTTTCCCCTCAGCTTGGGGTCCTGCGCTGCCGATGATCTTTATTTCCGGATACTGCGCCCGGATAGCCTCAATAAACTTCTCCAGGCGAACGGGATATTCCGGCCCCCACTGTTCGTTACCGATGCCGATGAACTTCATGTTGAACGGTTCCGGATGTCCCATTTCTGCTCTCACCTTACCCCACGGTGTGGTGGGGGAGCCGTTGGCAAACTCGATCAGATCCAGTGCATCCTGGATATAGTCGCCCAGTTCACCGACCGGTACATGACAATGTTCGCCATCATTCTGGTACTGACAAGCCAGCCCCACATTCACCACAGGCAACGGTTCTGCTCCCATGTCCTCAGCCAACAGGAAGAGCTCGTAGAATCCCATCCCATAAGTTTGGAAATAATCGGGGAAGAGACGATGGGCAAAAGTGTAATGCCAGCGGTTCTCGTTCAGCGGGCGGTTTTCCACCGGGCCGACCGATTTCTTCCAGTCGTAACGGGTCTCCAGGTCTGTCCCCTCAATAATACAACCGCCAGGAAAACGGAATAGTCCGGGATTCAGATCACTGAGCGCCTCTGCCAGATCTTTCCGTAATCCGTTCTTCCTGCCTTTCCAGGTGTCAGTCGGAAAAAGTGAGATATGTTCCAGATCCAACGGCCCCTCTGATAAGAGGAAGATACGAAGCGTTGCTTTGGGCTCTTCTTTGGGAGAGGTGAGAATAATTTCATATTGCTTCCATTCTCCTGAAGTGATCTCAAGCTCTTTGCTTTCGAAAGGATTATTCTCTGCATCTATCAGTTCAATCCGAATTTTCTGTGGCGAACTGCTTGAGGATGTCCTGCCCCACACTGAAAACCGATAAGTGGCATTTTTCTTTATCCCTATACCACGGAAACCTTCGTTTTCCAAACCGGTATGCTTGTGAGCGTGACCGGAATAGCTCAGTCGTACATAGTGCGGGTTTCGTTCGAATGGGCCCCCCTCACTACGTAGCTCCACGTTGCCAAAGATGTTCCATCCCATCAGTTTCTGAGGGAACTCGAAGGAGCGGTTTTTCACCAGCTCGGCATACAAACCACCATCTGCTCCAAAATTGATATCTTCAAAAAAGATCCCATACATGGTGGGTTGAATTTCCGCTCCTGTTTTCTTTGTGTTGACAACCAGCTCATACTGATTTTGTTGTGCGATGATGCCTCCGCAGAGACAGATCATTGTCAGAAATAGATAGATTCTCTTCATTGCTATTCGTTGATTTTATGGTGTGTCTCTTATCTTGCCTGATTCTCTACAAAACGTTCACTTAACAGTCGCACCTCTGCAATCTTGCCGGTACTGCTTTCCGGAATGGCAGAAAATTTCACAGTAAGCAGCTTCTCCCCTGTCATCTCTTCCGGCAGTGGAATCAGCAACTCCTGTGGCTCCGATCCATTCTTACCCTCAAGAGTGAGTGATTCCAGTCGCTGGTCGTTAACCAGTATCTCGAAGCTGCGCGAAGGATCGTTGTCGAAATAGCGGATGTAGAGATAACGGGCTTTCTGTTTATCGTTTCTCATCTTGTAGCTGAACCAGCCCCTCGCTTCTCGCCAGTGAATGTCCTCAAAGACCCCGGTACGGGCGTTTTCGGAAGCGATGAAATGGTCCGACTCCGGCTGTTGTTCACCACAAACCACCCTGTCGAGAGTGATTCTGTTCAGCTCATTCCCTCTTGTCTCCTCTTGCTCAATTGCCCGGTGCAGTGCCTCTGCTTCCTCTTTGGTGGCCTGTGGCCAGTAGATGATATAGCGTGATCCATGCAGGCTGAAGAAAGGAATCAGCTCCATTCCCCCGGCATAACTCACAGGATAAAGGCTGGTGAGGCGGAAGGTGAGTGGTTTTCCGGCTACCGGCTGCAGGAGCGATGTCAGTTCTTCGGGTTCACCCACCACCAGTGGCATCTGCTTCAACGGTATCTGTGGTCCATGAGCGATATGTCCTCCACGACTGTCGTCAGCAAAGAGGCCGGTCTGTCCCTCTTCGGTTGTTTTGGCTGCCAGTACGATAGGGCCGCAGGAAAATGAGTAGTAGTTGGACCGATCGGGCAGCTGTTCTGTCCTCACCCTCATCGGCAACTCCATCACCACCTGATCGCCCTTGCGCCATGCTCTCTCGATGAACAGATAACCCTCTTTTTCTTTTACCGGGTACTCCTTGCCGTTGACCGTAAGCCGCAGGCCTTCTTCTCCCTTTGCCCAGAAGGGATAGCGCAACATCAACGTGAACCGTTTCCTGCCGCGCGGGTTGATGGTGATTGATGTGCTGCCTTCAAAGGGGAAGTTGTTCTCCTGAAGGATCTCGGTCTGTTTTTCTCTCCAATGCAGCCTGGAGGGGATAAAGAGATTGACATACAATGCATCACTGCTATGGGCATATATCATTTCACCGTATTTTGAGTGGTTCTCAATACCGGAGCCAACGCAGCACCACATGCTTGTATGGGGCTGTGAATATACGCGGTAGTGCCCGGGCCGCATGGGGGTGAAATAGACCAGACCTCCCGTTTCGGAATGTTGGGAAGATAAGATATGATTATAGAGTGCCCGCTCATAATAATCGATATATCTTATATCTCCGGATGTTTGATACAACATTTTGGTCAGTCTCAACATATTGTTGGTGTTGCATGTTTCCGGTCCCTCAATGCTACTGATCATCCGGGAGAAGTCATCCACCGGATTGAAATGTTCGGAGACACTGTTTCCACCTATTGAGACTGATCTGTTTTCCACGACGGTCTCCCAAAAGAAGCGGGCTGCCCGATCCCAGGATTCGTTTCCTTCTAAATCTGCTATTCGTTTAAAGCCGATAACCTTGGGTATCTGCGTGTTGGCATGCTTCCCGGTCAGCTCATCCTTTTGCTGCATGAGAGGATTCAACAGGAGCTGATGGGAAAACTGATGTGCCAGCTTCAAATATTTCTCGTCGCCCGTGATGGCAGCCACATCGGCAAACACCTCATTGAGTCCGCCATGCTCACTGAGAAGCATCTCCTGGATCTGCTCCTCTGATAGGTTGGCGACAAGCCTGATCGCCCAATCGGTCATGTTCACCAGCATCTCTTTGGCCTCTTCAATACCGGCAACCTGATAAGCATCCCTTAAACCGGCAAAGGTCTTATGAATGTTGTAGAGTGGCACCCATTTGCCGTTCAGGCTGAAGTTACCGGCGTCAATCTTGCCGGAAGCGATCTCTTTCCACATGGCTTTGCCACCCGGAACGCCACCGATATACCCATCGCCATTCGCATCCTGGCATCGTTTTAATTCAGCGAGCATGTAATCCAGCCGGCTTTTAATTTGCGCATCTCCGGTAGATGCATACATCAGCGACAGTCCGGAAAGGTAATGCCCTCCGATATGCCCGTCGAGGCCAGTGTTCTCCCAGTTGGTGTAACTCTCCGCCTTTGGAGTTAGTCCTGCTTCCCTCTGGAAAGGAGCCAGCAGACGGTCAGCATCCAACGCCAGCAGATAGGCTTTGTTGAGCTCCTCGGCATGTTTGAACGGACTTTCCAGGAGCCTCACATCCTGTAATCGGAAATAGGTTATCTGCGGATTTATCTGAGCGTTTGCAAAAGAAACGCTGATAAAACAAATCATTAACCAGGGAATTTTTTTTCTATTTTTAGCCATCAGTTTGTAGTGTTGTTTTTTGTCTGTATCCGGATCACCGAGAAGGAGTAGGCCGGCAACTGGTAGGGCAGCTCATCCGATCTCATCTCCATAGGCAAAAAGATAGGCTGAATCGGGCTCGTTGGCGTACAGATTCTTCTCTGTCGGTAAAACAAACAGGAGTGCTGTAATGAAAACCGGCAAGAAAAAGTTTCTCATTGTAGTTGGTTTAGGATGGGATCATCTGCTCTTCGGTGAATTTTCCCAGTTGTTGATA
>WOYT01000118.1 GCA_011620695.1 Proteiniphilum sp. | reverse complement strand
GGAATGGGGCCATAGGGTTCGGCCTTGTGAATATACCTGTTAAATTATATGTAGCTACCGAAAGCAGTTCACTTGATCTGGACATGGGATGAAGGTACCTATGAACCACTGCACAGACAGGATGGAAAGGAGGATGATGAAATATTGCAGCAGGAACTAGATGAAGGATCACTCAAGATAATACTTCATGGACAGAAACTCAAAGGAGAGTTTGCATTGGTGAAAATGCACACAGCCAAAGAAAAGAATGCCTGGCTGCTCATCAAACACGATGATGCACATGCCGTTCGCAGTGATTACGATGCAGAAGATCATTTACCGATACATCATGGCTCTCACACTTCTCACTCAGGGTGGGAGAAAACGAAGCGTCGTGCTGAGACAGAGCCGGAACCGGAACAATTTTCCACAACAAGGAAAGAACCAGAGCAGGCCGAGGAGGTGCATCCGGCAGAACAAAAGAGGCTGCCCAACTTTATAAAACCCATGCTGGCAACACCGGGCGGAAAACCATTCGATGATGAGGAGTGGATCTTTGAAATTAAATGGGACGGTTATCGGGCCATTGCCGATCTCAGCGACGGACTGCAATTCTATTCAAGAAACGGATTGTCTTACCTGGGTAAATATTCAATGATAGAGTCGGGACTCAGGAAACAACCGGAAAAAATGATTCTGGATGGGGAAATAGTCGCCTATAACCGGCAGGGGATACCCGATTTTCAACTGTTGCAACATTCCGGAGAACAGCCTGACACTCCCCTTGTTTATCACGTTTTCGATTTGCTTTTTCTGAACGGCCATAGCACAAGGGAACTGTCCCTCGTGCAAAGGAAAGAGTTGCTGAAAGAAGCACTCCTTGAGACCCCCCACGTGAAATATTGCGATCATGTGGAAAAGGAGGGTAGGGATTTTTTTAAAGTCATTCAAAAGGAAAAAATAGAAGGAATCATGGCCAAAAAGAAAACAAGTATCTATAGAGACGGTGACCGGACTTCGGAATGGATCAAGATAAAGGATCACCAAACCGCGGAGGCCATCATTGCAGGATACACCGAGCCGCGCGGATCCCGCAAATATTTCGGTTCACTGATCCTGGCTGTATATGAAAACGGGAAACTACGTTACGCGGGACATGTCGGCACCGGATTCCGAGAAAATACACTCAAGGAAATTCATACGCTATTGCAGCCTCTGGTGACTGGAAAAATGCCCTTCTCTACAAAGCCTGCTACCAACATGCCGCCTACCTGGGTGAAGCCAGTCACTGTATGTACCGTCAAATACGCAGAGATTACTGATGAAGGGCTGTTCCGTCATCCGGTATTTATCGGATTAAGAGAGGATGTGACGGCAGAAGAACTGCGTAAGTACAGTTCGGGAGCAGCTTCAGGCATTATAGCACCAAATAGGAATGTCCCATCCGAAGAAAAGGGCGAACGGAAAAAAACAGCCAAAAAAATCACCGGTGTCCGTCCGGGACCAAAATTTACCAACACAGACAAGCTATATTGGAAAAAAGAGAAGATTACCAAAGGAGAGTTAATCGACTATTATCTTTCAGTAAGCGATTACCTTTTACCTTATTTGAAGCACAGGGCGCAGTCGTTGCACCGTTTTCCCAACGGTATCGATGAACCGGGATTTTACCACAAAGATGCAGGAGACAACGCCCCCGCATGGGTAGATACCGTCGCCATCTATTCGGAATCTACCGGTAAGGAAGTAGAATATATTGTGTGCAATAACAAGGAAACACTGGCTTATCTGATCAACCTGGGATGTATTGAACTCAATCCCTGGAACAACAGAACAGAAGCTCCCGACAATCCGGATTATCTGATCATCGATTTGGATCCGTCGGAAAAAAATAATTTTAAACAAGTCATAGAGGCTGCAAAAGTGACCAAAGAGGTACTGGATTCTTTAGAGATACCAACTTATTGTAAAACCTCCGGCAGTACCGGCATTCATATTTTCGTGCCCATGGGAGCACAGTATACCTATGAACAGGTACGGGATCTGGCACTAATCCTTATGCAACTGGTGCAGAAACGACTTCCCAAAACTACGACACTTGAACGAAGTCTCGAGAAGAGAGGTCCAAAAATCTATCTCGATTACCTGCAGAACAGACAGGGACAGACCGTCGCAAGTGTTTACAGCGTACGCCCTAAACCGGGAGCCCCAGTTTCCATGCCCCTCGCCTGGGAAGAACTGGTCAGCGATCTTTCAATTCACGATTTTACCATTCACAATGCACTTTCCCGGTTACAGGAGCGGGGCGATCTTTTTCTGCCCGTCTTACAGAAAGGAATCAACATGAGGAAAGTCCTCGATAACCTCACCAAAATCCAATAACTACTATTTCCCTTAAATAAATTAAGCAAATGAAAAAGAGGATGATTCGCATATTCACCGTTTTGATGTTCGTTTTATGTATGACAGGAAACCTGAATGCCCAAAATATGACAGGAGATGATGCGTTGAGCCTGAATACCGATTTGGGCGGTGCTGTATGGTCAGGTCCCGTTACAGATGATGAAAAGGGTGTGACCGGTCGACCGGTCACAGTACCCTTAAGGTGAGTCCTCTACCTGTTATGGATGGTTGTTCCCGGCCAGTCGTCCGTACGGAAGGGAGATGCAGGGAGACCCTCTTCGTTCACCAGGTTGCACCCGGGATTGTCGGCCCAGGCGTAACGTACCGCGATGGGGAAGGGCACCTTAGGTGAGTGCACCACCACCTCATCCCCTTCGATGAGCGCCTCTGCCCAGTGGAAGATTTTATCGGGGCCGGCGATGGAGAACCCTCTCAGTTCCCTACCTTCTTTGATGGCCGGTCGGCTTGGGGAGGGTTTGAAATAGATTCTGATCCTGCCATCCTCAATCCGGTATGAGTCGTATAGAGGCCCCTCCGCCACGATATCCTGCCCGTAGGTGTGGCGCAACGCCTGCAGTGCCAGCCGCTTACCCACATCCTGTTTATTCTTGGGGTGGATATCCTTCGCATCACCAATATCGATGGTGACCGCCATGCCGGTATGGTGTAGGCGGAGTGCCTGTAATTGTGCCTCCCGCAGCTCTGCCCAGCTTGATTCACCCGGCTCCTCTTTTGTTTTCATGTAGTTGGCCAGCTGTACGAAGTAGAAGGGAAACTCGTAGCCCCATTTAGTCCTCCAGTCGCGCATCATCAGCGGGAAGAGGGTGCGGTATTGGTAGGCACGCCCCGCGTTGCTCTCACCCTGGTACCAGATGGCCCCCCTGATCGAGTAAGGCACAAGAGGGGCGATCATGGCGTTGTAGAGCGTAGTGGGGTAGTGGGGACTCTCCAGGTCTCGTTGCGGCGGCATGCCCACATCGTTGAGGCTCACCGAGGTTCGGAAGAGCCACTCACCGTTCAGATTCTCCCGCAGCGTCTCTCTTCCGGACGGGGCGATATACATCTCTGACTCCTCGCCCGTGAATCCTCCCAGGCCACCGGTATCCAATACCCTCACGGCCAGTGTTGCAACTCCTGCTTTCACCAGTGAGGCCGGGATCCGGTATCGCCGTGCAGCGCCGGCACCTTCCGTGGCGCCGATCTTCTCACCGTTGAACCAAGTCTCCTCATTGTCATCCACCGCTCCCAGGGAGAGGATCAGCTCATTGCCCTCCCAGTTTTCCGGGATCTCGATGGTTTTCCGGTACCAGGCGATGCCGTCGAACTCAGGAAGGCCGTTGTTCTCCCAGGGACCCGGCAGTATGACGCTTGTCCATCCCTCTTCCGGAAAGGAGGGTGATGAAGCGGCAGCCTTATCCTTGTCCATTCCGAAGTCCAGCTCATTCACCTTTCGGTGCCATTCGGTGAACTGCTGATCCAAATAGGCTTTCTGCTGCTCCTCGTCGTGAGGCAGCGCGGCGAACTCCTCCGCCCGATCCTTGAAATCCGGCATCAGTCGGAGCGACTCCAGGCTCGTCCACGCCTCAGCCCTGGTACCTCCCCAGGAGGTGTGGATCAACCCCACCGGCACATCCAGCTTCTGCAGGAGATCCCTCCCGAAGAAGTAGGCAGTGGCAGAAAAATATTCAATGGTCTCCGGAGAGCACTCCTGCCACCCACCGGCAGAAATGGACGGTTCCTCCAACGGGTAGGTGCTGGTGGTTTTATCCACCTGCAGCAGCCGTATCCGGGGATGGTTTGCTGCGGCGATCTCTTCTTCGTAATTGAAAATTTTTCCCCAGCCGGCTAATGGCATCTCCATGTTCGACTGGCCGGAGCAGATCCATACCTCACCGATCATCACGTTGGAGAAGCTAATTCTTTCGCTGCCGTTGACAGAGATCTCATAGGGACCACCGGCTGTGGGTGTTTCAATTGTTGTCTGCCATTTACCCTCCTCATTTGTCACGGCAGAATAGCTCTTTCCGTTCCAGGAGGTGACGATCTCCACCCTTTTGCCGGGCGAATCATTGCCCCATATCGGTGCATTGGCATTTTGTTGCAACACCATGTTGTCACTGAAGAGAGGAGATAGTGCTAGTTGGGAAAATGATGCCGGGGAAGCGATCAGGAACAATATCAGCAAGAGAGGTAAAGTGAGCTTTTTTTTCATTGGAAATGCTGTTTTAGGTTTGATAAACACAAAGGTATGGAATTTTCCGAAAATTATTCCCACAACAGTGTGGAATAATTCCTCAAAATATGGGATTTCCCTGTTGAATAATTTTATTAATTCAGATAAAGATATTATTTTTGTTACAGATTCATTGAATAAAGAATTGAATTACGCGCATTGATTTTTATTTAATCCAACCAAAATCTTAACTATGTTTTTA
>WOYT01000023.1 GCA_011620695.1 Proteiniphilum sp. | reverse complement strand
TTTTACTCGGAACCCTTGCTGTAGTTGGGTGCTTCACGGGTGATCATCACATCATGTGGATGGCTCTCAGTGTATCCGGCCGAGGTGATGCGGGTGAACCTGGCATCGTGCAGCTGCTCGATGTCCGCTGCACCACAGTAACCCATACCGGCACGCAGTCCGCCCACCATCTGATAGATCACCTCCTGCAGGGTTCCCTTGAATGGTACACGTGCTTCTATTCCTTCCGGCACCAGCTTCTTGATGTCATCCTCCACATCCTGGAAATAACGATCTTTCGAACCCTGTTGCATCGCTGAGAGCGATCCCATACCGCGGTATGATTTGAACTTGCGGCCGTTGAAGATGATGGTCTCACCCGGCGACTCCTCGGTGCCTGCCAGCAGCGACCCCATCATCACCGACGATCCGCCGGCGGCCAGCGCCTTGACGATGTCGCCCGAATAGCGGAGACCGCCATCGGCAATCAGCGGTACACCGCTGCCTTCAATCGCTTTTGCAACCTCATAGATAGCGGTCAGCTGCGGTACCCCTACGCCGGCAATCACGCGGGTGGTACAGATCGATCCCGGTCCGATGCCTACTTTCACTGCATCCGCCCCGGCATCAACCAGGAAGCGGGCAGCCTCTGCTGTGGCGATGTTACCCACCACCACGTCGATCTGCGGGAATGTTTTCTTGATCAGCCCCAGCATCTCGGCTACCCCTTTGGAGTGACCATGGGCCGTATCGATCACGATCGCATCTACGCCTGCCTCCACCAGTGCCGTGGCCCGCTCCAGCGAGTCGACAGTGACACCGATGCCGGCAGCCACGCGCAATCGCCCCTGTTCATCCTTGCAAGCAAAGGGTTTGTCCTTCGCCTTGGTGATATCCTTGTAGGTAATCAATCCCACCAGGCGGTTGTCACCGTCCACCACCGGCAGCTTTTCAATTTTATACTGCTGCAGGATCTCGGCTGCATCCTCCAGGTTTGTCGATTGACGGGTGGTTACCAGATGCTCTTTCGTCATCACCTCTTCAATCCGCTTATCCATCGATTTCTCAAAACGCAGGTCCCGGTTGGTGACAATGCCAACCAGCCGGTTACCGTCGGTCACCACCGGGATTCCACCGATCTTGTACTCCGCCATCATGGCGAGTGCCTCCGACACCGACTTATCTGGTGTGATGCAGATAGGGTTGAGGATCATACCGTTCTCGGCACGCTTCACGGCTCGTACCTGCCGTGCCTGTTCCTCGATGCTCATGTTCTTATGAATCACGCCGATCCCACCCTCACGCGCGATGGCGATGGCCATCGTGATCTCGGTGACAGTATCCATAGCGGCTGAAACCATGGGGATGTTAAGCTTGATGTTTCGGGAGAATTGGGTGGTGAGATCCACGTTGCGGGGCAATACCTGGGAGTAGGCTGGAACCAGGAGAAGATCATCAAACGTGAGACCTTCGAAGGCGATTTTGTCTGCAATAAATGACATAAGTATATACCTTTAGTTTTTTATTGCATGCAAAAGTACTCATTATTTTGCGAACATGGGCCGAAGAGTGTGTTAATTTTAGCTGGTTGTGCACAATTACAGCATTTACCTATTCATTGATACACTTATAAAAACTTTCAATCATTCATATATCTGCCTATCACTTCATTCTGACCTGGAAAATGGTTATCTTTGTCTTTAGTAATAAAAACGTTTAAAAGATAAAAATATGTCAGTATTAGTAGGAAAAAAAGCCCCGGCATTCCGGGCTCAGGCCGTGATTAATGGCTCTGAAATAGTGGAGAACTTCTCCCTTGAGGATTATATCAACAATAACTATGTGGTCTTCTTCTTCTATCCGGCCGACTTCACCTTTGTCTGCCCCACCGAGCTGATCGCTTTCCAGCAAAAGTTGAAAGAGTTTGAAGATCGCAACACTGAGGTAGTGGCCGCATCGACCGACTCAGCAGTATCCCATTGGAAGTGGCTCAACACACCGAAGAACAACGGTGGTATCCAGGGGGTTACCTACCCCATCGTAGCAGACCACTCGTTGACCATCTCGATGGCTTACGATGTGCTAGCGGGTGACTTTGTCACCGACGAGGAGGGCAAACCGGCGTTCAAGGGATCCCCCGAGGCGTATCGCGGCCTCTTCCTGATCGACAAGAAAGGTATTGTACGTCACCAGGTGGTGAACGACATGCCCCTGGGCAGAAGCGTGGATGAGATCCTCCGGGTGATCGATGCGCTGCAGTTCACAGAAGAGTATGGCGAGGTATGCCCTGCCGACTGGCACAAGGGCGACAAAGGGCTCACAGCAACCCAGGAGGGTATTGCCGAGTACCTTTCGGGAAAGTAATGTTGAATAGTACCATTGATAACGGTACTATTATAAAGAGTAAATTCCACGACGGATGTGATCCACACCGTTCAACAACCATGATGAACCTGTCTGCAACTCAATTGTGCGGGCAGGTTCAATCTGTTAACCGGGATTTCTCTTTTCTTCTGCCGGCCTTGTTGCCAAGCAGCAACACCACGACCAGCAAAATAATCACAACTCCGTCGATCAATGATCCGGTCAAAACAGAAGGATCGTAAGTGAGGGTGAAGAGCAGGATCACCAGCCAGCGGGTGAGTAGCACCGTAGCGATCAGCCATACCGTATATCGGATTTTGACCTGATCCTTTGCAAAAGCCATCAACAGCAGAGCCACTCCGAAAATCAGGTTCTCGGCCGTGATGATGTGCCATACATACCGGAATACTGTCTGAGAGCTCACATCCAGAGAAGTGGTACCCATTTCCGCCAGCAGGGTTAGGTTACCGTTCAGGGCATGTGTCACGGCGGATACAAGAAAAATGATGCCCGCTACCAAAAAATAGTAATTCTTTTTCGTTTTCATGATTTATTTTCATTAATTCCGGGATCGGTCGCATCGATGGGGAAGTTAAGTCATCATATAAACAATACTCCAGCTGGTAAGTTCACCCTGCGTCACGTTATTGAGCGCGGTTAACACGTATGCCACCGGGTCTATTGATCCGTCATGCCGGTTTCAGATGCATCACCTGCCGGATGATCAGAGAAACCGTTTGTCGATGAACTTGGAGTTGAGCAGGCGGGCCACGGCCATGTAGTTGGTTTTGAAACGGATGCGGTCGCCCACCCGGTATTTCTTCGCTCCATCGGCGGTACGATTCTTACCGATGTCCACCACCATCATGTCAGACGTAATGCCAACGAAACGCACCTCCTTGTCAAGCGGGACAATGTCATCCTTATCCACGTCGAGCATCCCCACATCAAGGATTGCTTTCACGGTGGTCTCGTTGACGTCGTGATCCTCAAAATCGGCTGTATGACCGATGTTGGCGTCGCTCAGCACCCCCTCCGGTACGATCTTCTTCTCCTCCAACTCGATGATGTTGGCCTCGAAAGCGAAGGTGTCGGTGTGCAGGTTCCGGAACTGCTTGTTATAGAGTGGGCTCACGCCGAAAAAGGCAGCCTCCCCCACCCTGAAGTGGTTGATATCTTTCGGGATGACACCCTGCTCGATCAGCGGCAGGGTGATGGATGAGCCGCCGGAGATATACTTCAGTTTCTTATTGAACTTCACTGAGATCAACTCCTTGTAGATGGAGAGCTGCAGCAGCTTGTCGTAAGTAGGTTCGATACCGTACATGCAGCCCAGGTTGGAGCCCAGCCCGATCACCTCTATATTGGGGAGGTTGAACACCTTCTCGTAGAACGACATCACATCATCACGATTCACACCCTCGCGCATCTCCCCCAACTCGATCATGATGATGATCTGGTGAATCTTGCCGGCCCTTCCCGCCGCCTCGTTCAACGCCTTGATGGTGCTGAAGGAGCTGTTAAGCGAGATGTCGGCATAGTGAACCACATCGTCGGCATAGATGGCTGCCGGCGGTTTGATATAGATGGTACGCATGGCAGGGTTCACCGCCCGCAGGTTCTTGAGGCTGGTAAGCCGCGAGTCCCCTACCGAGTTGATCTTGTCGATCACCTCATCGGTAAGGATATTCTCCAGGAAATCCTTGTCCCCCGAAAAGACCTTGGTGATCAGGCTCCAGTCGATTCCCTTCTCTTCGAAATAATCGCTCAGGGTCCGGATGTTCTCCTTTATCTTCTCTGTTTCAATGATCAGCTCAGCCATCACTTGCTTTTTTTCAGCCTCATTTCCAGATAAGGATTTGTGAATCCCAATTTCTCGTACAATCGCTTAGCCGGGTTGTTCGCCTCCACGTGGAGGGCGATATCCCCATCGGCATGCGCGATGGCCTGCGTCATCAACTTCCTTCCGAGCCCCTCACCGCGTTTGTTGCGGTCCACCGCGATGTAAACCAGTATGTTCTCAGGGATATAGCCGTCCATGCCGGTTCGGTTAATCACCACCGCAGCCCGTAGCTCCTCCTCCTGCTTCAGCAGCATCACGAAACCGCCAAAAGAGGTGAACTCCTTCAGGGAGTAATCAATTGCTCTCTCGATCTGGTTTTTGGGATCTCCATACTGTTCCAGCTGGTCATGCAGAAAGTCGATCAACTGTTGTTTTTCCTGTTCATTCGGTTTGTTCTGTTCATCAAAGATGATTGTGTGTAGCATAAAAAAATAAAATTAACCGCGAAAACCAGGGATGGGTTCCGCAAAATTCACATTTGTCTCTTAAAAAGACAACTCAACACCCAAATTGTTCAAATTATTTTTGGATAAAGGGTTAACCTCCCCTCGCTCAGAAGCTTCAAAGGGTCATCTCATCCCGGTTGTTGAGATGATTGATCAGCCTCTCCAGGCTCCGCTTCAGCCCGATTAGCTCCTCG
>WOYT01000142.1 GCA_011620695.1 Proteiniphilum sp. | reverse complement strand
TCGCCGCAATAGCCATCGGGAGTGGGCAGGTACAGTTTGTCCATCACCTCCCGCACCCGGTATTGGGCCTTCCAGGGTTCGCCGGCGTAGTTATAGAGGTAGATCATATGCTGGATGGGCTGGTTGCCGTGGGCATACTGGCCCATGTTCATGATCTGCATCTCACGGATCTCATGGATCACACCGCCGTAATAGCTGTCGTCGAATACCGGAGGCATCACGAATACCGAGTCGAGCATCTTCACGAACTCCTTGTTGCCGCCCATCAGGTCGATCAGTCCCTGCGGGTCGTGGAACACCGACCAGCTATAATGCCAGCTGTTTCCTTCCGTGAAGGCATCGCCCCATTTCGTGGGACTGAAGGGCGACTGGAAGGAGCCGTCTTCGTTGCGTCCCCGCATCAGTTTATACTCCGGAGAATAGAGGTTGCGGTAGTTCTGGCTTCTTTTGGCGAACAGGTCGATCTCCTTTTTGGGGCGCTTCAGTGCTTTGGCAAGCTTGTAGATGGTCCAGTCGGCATAGGCATACTCCAGCGTGCGGGCTGCATTTTCTTTGATCCCCACATCGTAGGGCACATACCCCAGCTTGTTGTAATACTCGTGTCCGAGTCGCCCTGTAGAAGATACTTTGGGATGTACATTTTCCGTGCCGTGCAGCATCGCCTCATACAATGTCTCAATGTCGTATCCGCGCAGCCCTTTCAAGTAAGCGTCGGCCACCACCGAAGCGGAGTTGTTGCCAATCATGATGCCTCTGTGGCCGGGACTCGCCCACTCCGGCAGGAAGCCGCTCTCCTTGTAGGTATTCACCAACCCCTCCTGGATCTCCCTGTTGACCGAGGGATACAGCAGGTTTAACAGCGGGAACAGCGCGCGGAAGGTATCCCAGAAGCCGGTATCGGTGTACATGTAACCGGGGAGTAGCTCTCCGTTATAGGGACTGTAGTGAACAATGTTCCCAGCGGCGTCAATCTCGTAAAACTTGCGGGGAAAGAGGGTAGAGCGGTAGAGGGTGGAGTAAAAGGTGCGCTGTTGATCGAGATTGCCTCCCTCCACTTCTATTCTTCCCAGCACCTTGTTCCAGGCATCGCGTCCCTCCTGCTTCACCTGATCAAAATCCTTGCCGGACACCTCCCTGAGGTTTTGCCAGGCCTGTTCCTGGCTGATGAAGGAAGAGGCTACCCTGGCAACCACCTTCTCACCCCGTTGGGTGGAGAAGCCGACGAACGCCCCGGTGTGGTTTGCTTCGGCCTGGGTACCGTTTTGTTGGATCTCCTTGTCCTTCACTACATGATGCTGTCGGAAGGGTTTGTCGAAGACAACCACGAAATAATTTCTGAAATTTTCGGGTACGCCGCCGCTGTTGCGGGTCGTGTAGCCAATAATGGCATTTTTCTCCGGCAGGATCTCCACGGCGGAGCCCCTGTCGAAAGCATCCAGCAGCACATAGGCACTGTCCGTTTCGGGGAAGGTGAAGCGGAAAATGGCCGCCCTTTCGGTCGGCGTGATTTCAGCAGTCACATCATAATCGGCCAGGTAAGCACTGTAATAGTAAGGTTTCGCGATTTCCGCCTTGTGCGAATACCAGCTGGCCCGTTTCTCCTGATCGAACTCCATTTTGTCCACCATGGGGAAGATGGAGAATTGTCCGTAGTCGTTCATCCATGGACTGGGTTGATGGGTTTGCTTGAATCCGTTGAGTTTATTGTCGGTGTAGGCATACTGCCATCCGTCGCCTATTTTACGGGTCTGCGGCGTCCAGAAGTTCATTCCCCAGGGTGCTGCAATGGCAGGATAGGTATTGCCGTTGGAGAGGGCAAATTCCGACTGGGTACCCATCAGGATGTTCACATAATCTACCGGATCATTGAAGGTCTGTCCGGCAAGGGGAGCTAACCTACTCAACAGGAGCAGCAGGCAAATCGATGTCATCTTTCTTTTCATTCTTTGCAAAAAATTGTGATTAAAGACTGTTTACCAGGTTCATTTTCCCTTTCTTCTCCAGGTTGACAATCAGTTCACCAAACAGGGTGTTCACCCATGCAAACCATTTCCTGGTGAATTTAGAAGGATTGTCTTTGTGGAAAGACTCATGCATGAAGCCGGTATCGGCGTCGGTATCGCGCAGCATGCGCAGGCAGTGCCTGATCTCTTCATCATCGCTGCTGGTCTGCGCGCGCATGATGATGCTCATGGGCCAGATCATGTCGTAGCCGATGTGGGGACCGCCGATACCCTCACCGGCAGTACCCTTGAAGAAATAGGGATTGTCTTCGCTCAGCACCAGCTTCCGGGTGTTCTGATATACCTCGTCGTTCAGATCGATCGAATCGAGGTAAGGCAGTGCCAGCAGGCTCGGCACGTTGGCATCGTCCATGAAATAAGCGTTTCCGAAGCCGTCCACTTCAAAAGCATACACTTTACCATGCTTCGGATGCTCCACGATGGCATATTGCTGAATGGCGTCGTTTACCTCTTTGGCCAGCGCCGTGCTTTCTGCTGCCAGATGGGCATCTTTTGTCACCTTTTGGGCAATCTCGGCGATCTGTTTCAGTGAGGTCACAGCAAAGAGGTTGGAGGGCACAAGGAACTGGAATGTGGTGGCATCATCCGACGGGCGGAAGGAAGAGACGATCAGTCCCACCGGGTTCACAGGGTTGCCGTAACCGTCGTTGTTCAGTGTGTCGAGCTGACGTTCGGTACGCCTTTGAAACTTGTATGGCCCGTTACCCTTCTTGCGTTGCTGCTCCCTGAACGTCTTTATCACCAGCTGCATCGCTTTTCTCCAGTCTGCATCGAAGAGCGACGTATCGCCGGTGATCTTCCAGTAGTTGTATGCCAGTCTCACGGGGTAACAGAGTGAATCGATCTCCCACTTACGCTCGTGCAGCATCGGGTTCATGTCGGTGAGATCGCTCATCCAGTCGCCATCGGGTTTGGGATCATGATTGAAAGCGTTTGCATAAGGGTCGATCAGGATGCATTGTGTTTGCCGGTTGATCACGCCGGCGATCATCTGTTTGAGGTGGGCATCCGATTTGGTAAGGGGCAGATAGGGCCACACCTGTGCCGATGAGTCGCGCAGCCACATGGCGTTGATGTCGCCGGTGATAACGAAGGTATCGGGTTTTCCGTTCTGCTCACCATGGAAGACCGTAGTATCCAGTGTATTGGGGAAACAGTTTTCGAACATCCATGCCAGTTTGGGATCATTGATTTTGGCTTTCACCCTGGTGATGGTTTGTTCCACTGCATCAGAGGTAAATTGTCTTTTTTCCACGACCGGACGTTTGCTCAGATAGGTCGCCTGTGATTGCCCGGTTGAACGGAAAGATGAGGTTGCCCAGGAGGGGTGGACCGCCAGGGCGGTTAATCCGAGGGTTGATTTCTTGATAAAATTTCTACGTGTTGTCATAAAAAACGATTGTTATCCAGTTTTATCAGATTTGGGTGAGTTTCACCGGCAGTTTTTTCCGGAACCCATCCTTGAAGCAGATCAGCGTCTCGGTACGGGAAAGACCCAGAGGCTGTAATTCTGAGTGAATGATGCGCAGCAGATCCTTGTTGTTTTTCGCATATACCTTGATTAACAGATCATACTGTCCGGTGGTGTAATAGCACTCCACCACCTCGGGTATCTTCTCCAGCTCTTTGACCACATAGTCGAAAGTGGAGGGAGAGGTAAGGAAAATGCCCACAAAGGCACAAGTCTCGAAGCCGATCTTTTCAGCATCCACCACAAACTCCGAACCTTTCACCACTCCGAGTTGGGTCAACTTCTGTACTCTCTGGTGTATCGCCGCTCCTGATACGCCACATTCGCGTGCCACTTCCAGAAAGGGAATGCGCGCATTGTTCACGATCATCTTGAGGATTTTCTCGTCTAAGACGTCTAATTCATGCTGGGCCATAGATCTACTTTTAAATTGTTATGAAAAGGGTTGTAAGGAATGTTACTGCAGGTTGTGGATCACCAGTCCTGACCGCAGTTTCGGTTCGAACCAGGTGGTCTTGGGAGGCATGATGTTGCCACTGTCTGCAATATCCATCAGTTGCTTCATCGATACAGGATAGAGCGCGATAGCCAGCGCCATCTCACCGCTGTCCACCCGTTTTTTGAGCTCACCCAGTCCCCGGATACCCCCCACGAAGTCGATCCGCTTGTCGCTCCGCAGGTCCTTGATGCCAAGGATCTCATCGAGGATAAGGTTGGAGGTGATGGTAACGTCGAGCTGCCCGATGGGATCGTTGTCATCGTAGGTCCCCGGTTTGGCTGTAACGCTAAACGAGCGCCCGTCGAGGTAGATGGAGAAGTTGTGGAGCCGTTTCGGTTTTTGGATCTCCGATCCGGTGGGTTCCACCAGGAAGTTCTTCTCCAGTTTTGTCAGGAACTGTTGTGGTGAGAGTCCGTTGAGATCTCTCACCACCCGGTTGTAATCGATGATAGTGAGTTGACTGTCGGGGAAGCAGACCGCCATGAAGTAGTTGTACTCCTCATCGCCGCGGTGGTTGGGGTTGTTCCTCGCTTTCTCGGCTCCCACCAGGGCGGCAGCAGCAGAGCGGTGGTGACCGTCGGCGATATACATGGCCGGTATTGCGGCAAAGAGTTCGGTGATGCGGCGGATATCCTCATCCTCCTTCACCAGCCAGAAGTGGTGCCCCACCCCGTCGGTCGAGACAAAGTCATATTCAGGAGCCGAAGCAGTGATCCGCTCCACGATTGCGTGAACCTCGCTGTTCTCGGGGTAGGCAAAGAAGACCGGTTCCATGTTGGCATCGGTCACCCGCACATGCTTCATGCGATCCTCCTCCTTGTCGCGGCGGGTCAGCTCATGTTTTTTGATTTTCCCCGTCATGTAATCCTCTACCGATGCA
>WOYT01000092.1 GCA_011620695.1 Proteiniphilum sp. | reverse complement strand
AACGAATCCGGCGTCTGGGCAAATAAACCGGCAGAAAATGCCAATGCTGCCATAAGGATAGATGTCTTCTTCATATGATTATAAATTTCACTTTTTGGTTACTCGGCTTCGCTCAAGTTATTTGTTCGCTTCGTGTTACAACCGAATAATTTATTGCAGCCGTTCATTGATCATTTGCTGAATATCAGCTTCGTCTCCCTTGTAATTTGCTTTCAGGCTTTCCAGATACTGGCGTGCCTGAAATGTATCGCCCTTTGCCCGGTATGTATCCGATAACACGATGAGCGCCCGGGCCATCCAGTACTGGTGGGGTGTTCCTTTCTGTATGAACTCTTTCACCTGTGCCTCGGCGCGGTCGTATGACTCCCAGCGATAGTAGGTATCGGCCAGGATGAACTGCGCCTCTGCACCCTGGATGCTCCTGGTGTCGTTGGCGAGGTAACGGAAGTCGGCCATTGCCTTTTCCACCTCATTGATCTGCTGATAAGCCTTTCCACGCAGATATCGCGCTTCGTTCACCATCTCCTGCGAGAGCGTGCTTCCCTCCAACAGCTCAGTGGCGGTGCGGGCTGCCTCATGATAATCGCTCATTGCTGTCTGGCAGCGTATCATTCCCATTTGTGCCGTCTGCTTGTTGGTTGCATTTCTGGCGACGTTTGCCAGTCGTGTGTAGTCTGCCAGTGCCTGACGGTAGTTGCCGTTGTTATATTCGGTCTGTGAAGCATAGAGCAACGCATTGTCGAGGAACTTCACATTGCCGGCATCGATCACCCTTCGGAATCGGGAGAGTGCCTCATCCTTGTTCCCTTTCTCATCGGCAATCACACCCAGCCAGTAGTGGGCATCGCTGCTGAATGCCCCATTGGGATAGGATTGCAGGTATTTCAGCAGTGAGGCTTCTGCATCAGCCCTGCTGCCCCGCATGTAGATGCTTTCGGCGGCCAGGTAGGTGAGTGAGTCCTGCCGCGAGGGGGTGATCCGCACCCCGCCGGGAACGGAGTTGACATAATCGACGTATGACTGGATGTCGTTCATGTCGCGGTAGACCGTCTCGAGCGATACCAGCGCATTACGGGCATCGTCGGTCCCTGGGAAGCTGGAGACCACTCTCTTGTATGCAGCGATGCTCTCGCGGTGTTTCCCGTTATTGTAGTATAGTTGTCCCAGTTGCACCCCTCCCTGGCTGGCCAGCGGGCTCCCTGGAAAATCGCTTATCAGTTGTTCCAGCACCGCGATTGCTTCATTCTCACGGTTGAGCATGGTGAGTGCTCTGCTCTTCTCATAGAGGGCGTCATCGAAATATTGCGAGTTGGGATAGCGCCGCATCAGGTTGTCGAGTGCCGTGATCTTGCCCTGGTAGTTGCGTTGCAATCCCATGACGAAAGCACGTTGGTAAGCCGCATAATCGGCTGCTGCAGGGTTGCTCTCTGCAGCCTGTGCATAATATCGTTCCGCCTCCGCAAACTGGCGGTTGAAATAATAGCAGTCTCCCACACGGTTCAGGGCATCCGCCACTTCAGCCCTGCTGCGATTTTTCTCCGTGGAGAGGTATCGCTCAAAAGCGTTTACCGCCTGGTTATACTGTTGCTGTTTGAAGTAGGCATAGCCCAGGTTGTACCAGCCCATTGCATAATTTTCATTGGTTGGTTCGGCGTTCAGCGTGAACTGCCGGAAATCAGTTGCCGCCTGCATATAGTTACCCATCCTGTAATAGGATTCCCCCCGCCAGAACCAGGCGTTGTTCCGGGCCCTGGGATCATAGCTGCCCATCGCGATGCTGTTGTTGAAATAATCTACCGCGCGGTTCATGTTCCCGTTAATGAACTCCTGTGCCCCCAGTTGGAAGAGCACCATCTGTTTTGCCTCCAGGATTCGTCTGCCGGGGTTTGCTATTCGGTTGATGGCATTGAGTGCTGCCTGATAGTCTTTTGTGGTGAGGAAAGTCTCTGCAAGGATGTCATTCACCTGGTCGGTGTAGGGTGATTGCGGGAACTCACGAAGGAAGTTTTCGAAAAGGGTGATCGACTCGCTGAAGACGGATAAGTTGGTTTCATGTGCCAGCAGTGCATAGTTGAACATGGCTGTTTCTCTTACCTGTGGGTCGTAGTTGTCACGTGCTGCTGCCTCGAAGGCCATCTGTGCCTCCTGCTTGCGGTTCAGCTTCAGATAGGTCTGACCCAGTTGAAGCTGTGCATTCTGTGAAAGGGCATCGGCATCACCCACCGCCAGTTGAAACATTTTCAGTGCCTCCTCCAGTTTGCCGCTCTCGGTGTAGGAGAGACCGAGGAAATAGGCATCGCCGCGCAACGGTTTGGCGGTCGATGAGAGGTATCGTTCGTAGTAGGGGATTGCCCGGGAGGGTTGTCCCAGACGGAAGTAGCTGTTTCCCAGCACACGGTTGAGTTCGCTCAGGTGGTTGCTACCCGGGTATTGTGCCAGGAATGACTCCGCCAGCTGAACCGCTTCATTGAGCCTGCCGTCGAAGAAGGTGCCCTGGGCTGTGTAGAAAGCTACCTCTTCCCGGTAGTCGGGATGATCCTTCAATCGCTGGAAACGATTTAGTGCAGCGGTATAGTTCCTGTTTGAGTAGTCGATGTACCCCAGGTAGAAGTCGGCCGCATCCCGGTATCTGCTGCTGTTAAGCGAAAGCAGTCCAAAGCGGCGTGTGGCCTCTTCGTGGTTACCCAGCTGCAGCTCGGTGTATCCCGAGCGGAAGGTGTAATCCTCCTGGTCGGTGAGGGTGAGGTAGTCCAGGTCAGCCAATGCAAACCAGCTACGGGCTGTTTCCCACTCTTTTCGGTCATAATGGTAGGAGCCGATCAGGAAATAGAGCGGATGGCGGTGTAAACTCTCCGGATGGTTGTTGAGAAACGCTTTCAGTAACGCGATGCTCTCCTCGCCACCCCGTTTGAATGATGCCACTGCCCGCATGTATGCTGCCTCCTCTTTCATTCGCTGGTCATTGCTCTCCAGTAAAAAGCGAGTCAGCATATCTTCCGCGCCTGCGTAGTTTCCCTCGAGGAACATCTCTTTTCCCTGGTTGAACAGCTTCTCCGGCTGTGCATGGTAAACTGCCCGTTGTGCTACCGATAGTTGAAGCAGGGACAGAAGTGTCAGTAGTAAGAATACTTTTCTCATGATGATCCTGTTTGATCCCCTCAGATCCGTTTACATTTGCGGGGAGGGATTAAATAACAATCTGTAAGATTTTTTCTATTCCTTTACGTATCGAAGTGAGTCCGAATTCAGCCGGATTGATCTTTTCCGGGGGGATAAAGAGTAGCTCTGCAACATCGTCGTCGGCACGCAATCCGTTGAAATCGTTTACCTTGCATCTAAAAAAGAGATCCACGGTATGTACTTCGAAATCCGAATATAGGTAAATATTGGGAATGGAAAAAAGATAACGAGGATTTAGAACGGTCAAACCACTCTCCTCCCGGATCTCTCTGATCACCGCCTCTTCAGCTGTCTCATGCAGATCAATAAAACCGCCAGGCAGATCGAGGCTCCCCTTCGCGGGCTCTTTGGCTCTGCGTGCTACCAGTATCTCCCCCTTGTCGTTCACGATCACAGCCACTACTGCCGCCGAGGAGTTAAAATAGTAGATGAAGCCGCATTCGGCACACTGTTTTGATTTCTCGTTGTGCTCGGCGAATGCTGCCGATCCACAGCGGGGACAGTAGTGAAACTGGTGTAGCGGATGATTCATCGTTCCTTTGTCATTTACGTTTGATCTCAACGATGCCGGTTTTGGGCAGCTCCCGGTTGCGCTTGTCAACCGCTGCCACCAGGTTGTCTGCCAGCCGGGCGAAAGCCATACCGGTCATGCTCTCCTGGTAGAGGGCCACCGGTTGCCCATCGTCACCCGCTTCACGGATGCTCTGAACAATGGGGATCTGCCCCAGTAAAGCATATCCCTTTTCAGCGGCGAGGCGTTTGCATCCCTCCTTCCCGAATAGGTAGTAACGGTTCTCTGGCAGCTCAGCAGGTGTGAACCATGACATGTTCTCCACCAGTCCCAGGATAGGGACATTTACCTTGTCGCCGGTAAACATGCTGATACCTTTGCGGGCATCGGCCAGTGCCACCTCCTGGGGTGTGCTCACGATCACCGCACCAGTGATGGGTAGTGTCTGCACCAGTGTGAGGTGGATGTCGCTGGTGCCCGGCGGCAGGTCGATCAGGAAATAGTCCAGCTCACCCCATGAGGCATCACCAATCAGCTGTTTGAGGGCGTTGCCGGCCATGGCACCACGCCACACCACTGCATCCTCTTTCTTTACGAAGAAGCCGATGGAGAGCATCTTCACCCCATACTGTTCGATGGGTTGAATCATGTCACGACCCTCAATCTTTTCCAGCATGGGTGCAGCATCTTCTACTCCCAGCATTTTCGGTACCGATGGCCCGAAGATGTCGGCGTCGAGCAGTCCCACCCGGTACCCTTTCTGTGCGAGTGCCACTGCCAGATTGGTGCAGACGGTGCTTTTGCCTACTCCTCCTTTCCCGGAGGCAACCGCTATGATATTCTTCACGCCGGGCAGCAGTTCCGGTAACGCCGTCCGGGGCGGCTGCTTCGACTTCACCGTGATGTTGCCCCTGATCTTGATATTCTTGTCGCCATACATGAGGATCGCCTGTTCGGCCATCTTCACCACCGACTTGATAAAGGGGTCGTGAGGCTTTTCGGTGATGAGTGAAAAGCTCACCTTCATTCCTTCAATGCGGATATCATCTTCCACCATCCCGGCAGAGACAATATCCTGTCCCGTTCCCGGGTAACGTACATGTTTCAGCGCGTCTATAATCAACTGGGGATATATTGCCATATTTTTTCAGTTTTTAGCTATCCCGATAAATCGGGCACTTCACTTCATT
>WOYT01000027.1 GCA_011620695.1 Proteiniphilum sp. | reverse complement strand
AAGGAATTTCTTAAAATAGAGTAGATACAACCACAAAATTACTACTTTTGCACCCGAAATGGGAAAGTATCTCACTTTCAATTCATAGAAGAAATAACATTTGATGGATAAAAACCTGGTTATCGTAGAGTCGCCGGCGAAAGCGAAAACAATTGAGAAATTTCTCGGAAAGGACTTTCATGTCATGTCCAGTTACGGTCACATTCGTGATTTGAAGAAGAAGGATTTCAGCATCGATATTGCGGATAATTTCAAGCCGATATATGAAGTGCCTGCCGATAAAAAGAAGGTTGTTTCCGAGCTGAAAGCAGCGGCTAAAAAAGCCGAAACGATTTGGCTCGCTTCCGATGAGGACCGCGAGGGTGAAGCCATATCGTGGCACCTGTTTGATACGTTGGAATTGAAGGAGGAGAATACAAAACGCATTGTATTTCACGAGATTACGAAGAACGCCATCCAGGAAGCTATTAAAAATCCGAGAAAGATTGATCAAAATCTGGTCGATGCACAACAGGCGCGCCGTGTATTGGACCGCATCGTGGGCTTTGAACTCTCCCCGGTGCTATGGCGAAAGATCAAACCCGCCCTCTCGGCCGGACGTGTACAGTCGGTAGCGGTGCGGCTTATCGTAGATCGGGAACGGGAGATACAACAGTTTACCGCTGAAGCGGCCTACCGCATCGTGGCCATCTTCACGAAAGAGGAGAACGGGCAGCAGTACGAGATCAAAGCCGAATACAACAAACGGCTGAAGACCAAAGAAGAGGCTCTGTCCCTGCTGGAAAAACTAAAGACATCGAACTTTACCATTGAAGATGTTGCCATCAGGCCGGCAAAAAAGTCTCCCGCGGCACCTTTTACCACCTCAACCCTGCAACAGGAGGCATCGCGCAAGCTGGGCTTCTCTGTGGCACAGACCATGATGGTGGCTCAGCGGCTGTATGAATCGGGAAAGATCACCTATATGCGTACCGATTCGGTGAATCTCTCGGGACTGGCCATCGGTACAGCAAAGACGGAGATCATCGGTCAATATGGAGAGAAATACCATCAAGTACGCCAGTACACCACAAAAACAAAAGGAGCCCAGGAAGCGCACGAGGCGATTCGTCCTACCTACATGAGTGAACACGAAGTTTCGGGGACAGCCCAGGAGAAGCGCCTTTATGAGCTGATCTGGAAACGGACCATTGCTTCCCAGATGGCTGATGCCGAACTGGAACGTACCACGGCCAATATCGCGATCTCCAATGCCGATGGTAAATTCACTGCCACCGGCGAAGTCATCAAATTCGACGGCTTCCTGCGGGTTTATCTGGAAGGTACCGACGAGGAGAACGGGGAGAACGATGAGGGCTTGCTGCCTCCCATGAAGAAGGGTGAACAGCTTACCATGCTGGAGACTACCGCCACGGAACGTTTTACCCAGCGACCTCCCCGATATACGGAGGCTTCCCTGGTGCGCAAGATGGAAGAACTGGGTATCGGACGCCCCTCCACCTATGCACCAACCATCTCCACCATCATCAATCGTGAGTACGTGGAGAAAAGAAATGTAGAGGGTGAAGAACGCATCTACAATGTTCTTACACTCAGAAAAGGCACCATCAAAGACAACGATAAAAAAGAGATCGCGGGAGCCGATAAGAATAAACTCGTTCCTACCGATATTGGCATGGTGGTGAACGATTTTCTGGTGGAGTATTTTCCTTCTGTCGTCGACTACAATTTTACGGCACGGGTGGAAAAGAATTTCGATAAAATCGCTGAAGGGAAAGCACAGTGGAACAAGACGATTGCCGAGTTTTATGAGGTATTCCATCCCATTGTGGAAGAGACGGCCCAGATGCGTATCGAACACAAGGTGGGGGAACGGGTATTGGGTACGGATCCCAAAACGGGCCGCCAGGTGTCGGTGAAGATAGGGCGCTATGGCGCTATGGCACAGATAGGTACACAGGATGAGGAGGAGAAGCCATTGTTTGCCTCGCTTCAGAAGTCGCAATCGATTGAAACCATCACGCTGGAGGAGACACTCAAACTGTTCGAGCTTCCCAGAAACCTTGGAGAATTCAGGGAGAAAGAAGTGGTTATCGGCGTGGGCCGTTTTGGTCCTTACATCCGTCATGACAATAAATTTGTCTCACTGCCCAAAGAGATAGATCCTCTTGAGATCACCCTGGAGGAAGCGATCGGGCTGATCGAAGCAAAAGAAAAGAAAGACAGGGAGAAGATCATCAGGACCTATGAGGAGGAGCCGGGTCTGCAGGTATTGAACGGTCGCTACGGTCCGTACATCACATTCAATAAATCGAATTACAAGATTCCGAAGAAACTGAAACCGGAGGAGCTTACCCTGGAAGATTGCCGGGCTATCATTGCCGGGGATGATAAAGGTAAAGAGGGAAAGGCTGCAAAGAGTAAGACTACCGGAAAAGGGTCGGCGAAGAAAGCATCATCTTCAAAAGCTGCGGCCTCAAAAACTGCATCCTCAAAAACTGCAACCTCAAAAGCTGCGGCAAAGAGGACCGCGAAAAAACCGGCGTCGAAAAAAACCTCCCCAAAAACTGCAGCGTCCGGCAAAACCACGGCCAGAAAGCCGGCAACAAAGAAAAAGGAAGCATAACAGAACACCTATGCTCTAATTGATTGCAATGATTACGCAGATTCGACGAACCACGCTTGCCGATTTGCCGGAAGTAATGGGCATCTACGCCGTTGCACGGGAATACATGCGCCAGACCGGGAATGCATCGCAATGGGTGGACGGCTATCCTGCTGAACCTTTCATTGCCGAAGAGATTGCCGCGGGACATAGTTTCGTTTGTGAAAATGAAAAGGGAGAGCTGGTGGGTACTTTTTGCTTTATCCGGGGAGAGGATCCCACTTACGCGAAGATCTACAATGGCGAATGGCTGAACGACCGACCTTACGCCACTGTGCACCGGATTGCCTCGTCGGGAAAGGAGAAGGGGGTAGCAAAGGCCTGCTTTGAATGGTGTTTCACCCAATGCCCCAATATCCGCGTGGATACCCATCGCGATAACCATGTGATGCAGCATATTCTGCAATCAATGGGATTTACCTTTTGTGGCATCATTTTCGTTGCCAACGGAACAGAGCGGCTCGCCTACCAGAAAACATTGTAATCTGCAGACATTACAGGCAGTCACTCCGTGAAAAAGCGGGAAGCCGGACTGTGCAGATTGCCGGGCCATGGGTTCGATGATCTGAATGGTCAGCGCAAAAAAATTACGCCGGATAGAGGAGGAGGCCGGCAACACCCGAAAGCACAATCAATAAAATGGGATCTGCCTTTTTCAGTGATGCCACGAGCACCGCGCCGAAGATTATCCAGCTTTTGTAGTCGACAAAATTATACCCGTTCATCAGCAGCAGTGCGGCGGAGGCGATTAAGCCGATGATCGCCGGTTTCAGTACCGAAAGCGATGCCTGCATCCAGGAATTGTTCTTCAGCCGGAAGAAAAATGCACAGACAATGGTCATGATTACCAGTGAGGGGATGCTCACGGCCAGCGTGCAAACAGCGGATCCCAATACGCCGTACCCCTGTGCGAATCCCATTTCCGTGACGGCCGTGTAGCCGATATAAGTGGCGGAATTAAAGGCGATGGGACCCGGCGTGGTTTGGGAGATAGCCACAATATCGGTGAAGTCACTCACGGAAATCCATTGGTGCAGATCCACCACCTCACGCTGAATAAGTGGCAGCATGGCATAGCCGCCGCCAAAACCGAACAGGCCGATCTTGAAGAACGAGATAAAAAGCGCGAGATAGAGATCGGGGAGCTCCATTTATTTTTTCATTTTTTGTTTCACAAAGAGGTAATGGCCTGTCCCAAGCAGGATAGCAGCGAGAATCACATACACGGGTGATATGTTCAACAGCCATATTGACAGCGCCGTTACCACAGGAATCCAGATATTCTTCAGGTTCACGCCGGCAGAACGACCCAATCCCAGCAGCGGAGCGGCAATAAGTGCCACTACGGCGGGACGGATCCCTTTAAAGATGCGTTCAATCACCTGGTTGTCCCGAAACCGGGTGAAGACGATGGCGATGAACAGGATGACAATGAAGGAGGGAAGAATGATCCCGGCGCCCGAGAAAAGGCTGCCTTTAAAACCAAGTCGTTTGTTTCCCACAAAGAGAGCCGTATTTAAAGCAATGGGACCGGGCATGGACTGGGCAATGGCCAGCATATCCATAAATTCTTCGTCGTTGAGCCACAGCTTCTTCTTCACCACTTCATTGCGGATAAGCGGTATCATGGCATACCCGCCACCGAACGTGAAGGCTCCGATTTTAAAAAACATCAGGAATAATTCCCAATATTGTTTTCCTGCACTCATGATGGCTGTGTGATAAAAAGTGAAAAGCAGATTGCAAGTCGATGTGATCTGTTGCAAATCTGCTTTTTATAAGAAGCCGCACTGGTGGAATAAGACGAAACTCCTTGTGACAGGATTTGAGTGCTTCGATATCTTTGTAATCCGCTGTCCCGATAAATCGGAATCCCGAAGGCTGCGGCCCGCCATTGATATCAAAAACGGAACTCGGTTTCTAGTTGTAAATGATGAGTTTCCCAATCGACCAATGCGGCAATGACTCATTCGCTCATTTTATATATCCAAAGGTAGGCCGGAAAAATGAATTATCCAAATATTTGGGCTGTTTTTTTTGACGTTAACCTTTGCGATACCGCTTGTCCTGCTCATTTCCAGAGGCATCAGTTCTCTGCCAGCACCTTGTCGATCTCCTCATCAGTGACCTCATGATTGGTCAGGTCTCCGGCAAGATACTGATCATAAGCACTCATGTCGATCAGACCATGTCCCGAGAGATTGAAGAGGATAACCTTCTTTTTGCC
>WOYT01000031.1 GCA_011620695.1 Proteiniphilum sp. | reverse complement strand
CTGGAAGATCTCGGCACCTTCCAGGGTCGCGAATCCCAGGTTGAGCCTGATCTGGCTCAGGTTGGTATAATCTTTGGCGAAATAGGTGAGCGTGAGACCGTTCTGGTGGAACGAGAACCAGAAGAAGATCACCACGGCAAAGACGGCGAAAAGGGCATAGAGGCGTTGTTTCACCTCTTTGATGTCCATCTCCTCGACCGCTGTTCCATCTGCCGCGGCTGCATTCTTGTTCGCCGGATCGGGGAACCGCTTCTTGTTAACCAGGTAGATCACCAGTGAGATAAGCATGGCCGCGATGGCCACTCCAAAAGCATAGTGGAAGCCGGTGGTGAACACATTGAGATATTCACCGGCAAAAGCGGTCAGGTCGCTGCCGTTGTATCCCATCTCACCAGCCAGCCGCTGCAGACGGTCACTGCCCTCTGGCGTGATGGTGTTGCCAAGGTACTGATGTGCCAGCGATGGCAGGTCGGCATTGTAGAGGAAGTTGTTCTTCTCTAACCACCAGTTTCTGACACCTACTGCCAGGAATGGAGCGAAAATGGCCCCTACATTGATGAACATGTAAAAGAGCTGGAATCCGGAGTCGCGCATCTTGCTGTACTTCGGGTCATCATACATCTGACCCACCAATGCCTGGAGGTTCCCTTTGAAGAGTCCGTTCCCGAAGGCGATCACCAGCAGTCCAAAGCAGCTGATTGTCAGGAAGAGGGCAAACTTGTCGGCCGGAACCGGAGTCGGGGTGGGGATGGCGAGGATCGCGTAGCCCAGCGACATCAGCAGCAGCCCCGTCATGATGATCCCCTTGTAGTTGCGGGTCTTGTCGGCCAGCAACCCGCCCACCAGGGCCAGCAGGTAGATGGAGGCGTAAAAGATGGAGTAGATGACACCGGTGGTGGTCTCGTCCAGTCCGAACTTGGTCATTAAGAAGAGTGCCAGGATCGCCATCATGGTGTAAAAACCAAAGCGCTCCCCCATGTTCGCCAGCGATGCGGCGAGAAGTCCTTTAGGATGATTTTTAAACATTCTGTGTAATTTTTGTGGTGATAAATATTAGTTTTCGGCTTTAAGTTGCAAATATAGAGATTTTTTCAATATTTCAGGCCTGCTCCTCCAAAAAGAGCCTTTTTTCAGGATGGAATTGTTTTGCCCGCTATTTTTTTGTCTTTTTTATTTGAATAAATAAAATTTGTTGTACATTTGCACTCACACATTACGAAAAGATAACAAAGTGAACAACTCTGCTTTTGCATATTCTTTCTGGTTTTACTTTTACTTTAGCAGGTAAGGGCAGGATTTTATATGCATGAAGAGAAATAATTAAAAGTCATATCAGATAAAATAAAATCCTGTCGATCACCCGATGGGATTTTTTTTTGAGTGTATGACCAACCAGATAAAAGATGAAAAGAGTAGCCATTCAGGGAGGCCTGGGAGCCTATCATGAAATCGCGGCACGCGATTATTTCAAAGGAGAAAAGCTGGAGATTGTACCCTGCCAGACATTCCGTGATATTTTCAGGGAAGCTGACAAGGATCCGCGATTGATCGGTGTGATGGCCATCGAAAATACCATTGCCGGGAGCCTCCTTCCCAATCACGACCTGCTGAAACAGCATCATCTGCGTATTGCCGGCGAGCACAAACTGCGGATCACGCATAACCTGGCAGCACTTCCCGGTACCTCCATCGGTGAGTTGAAAGAGGTGATGTCGCACCCCATGGCGCTGATGCAGTGTGAAGAGTTCCTGGATAGCCTGCCGGGTGTGAAGATTGTGGAGCATGATGATACCGCACTGGCGGCAAAAGAGATCCGGGAGCTGGAGTTGAAGGGTACTGCTACCGTCTGCAGCCGGCTGGCGGCAGAGATGTATGGTCTGGAGATACTGGCCCACGGCATTGAGACCAACAAACGCAACTTCACCCGTTTCTTTATCCTGGCGGGTGAGGAGATGCTGCGTGAAGTGCAGAAGAACAATCACATCAACAAGTCATCGCTGGTGTTTGTCCTTCCACATAGTGAAGGATCATTGTCGAAAGTGTTGTCGGTCTTCTCATTTTACGGGATCAACCTGACCCGTATTCAGTCGCTTCCCATCATTGGCAGCGAATGGGAGTACCAGTTCTACATTGATCTCACCTTTACCGATTATCAGCGCTACAGACAGTCGATTGATGCCATCACCCCACTGATCAGCAAGTTGAAAGTGCTGGGTGAATATCGGGAAGAGAAGAATGCTGAAGAAAATGAACAGTAAAAAGAATGACAACGATGAAAATTGAACCTGCTGAACATATCAAGGCAATTCAAGAGTATTATTTTTCAGTGAAACTGGCTGAGGTAGCCCGTATGAATGCCGATGGGCTGGATGTGGTGAGCCTTGCAGTGGGGGCCCCTGACCGGATGCCGTCGCAGGAGACCATTGATACGCTCTGCGAAAGCGCCCGCCGGCCAGACGTGCATGCCTATCAGCCCTATACCGGTATACCGGAGTTGCGGAAAGCATACGCGGAGTGGTACAACAGGATCTATGGTGTGGAGCTGACACCGGTTGAGCTGCTGCCACTGATCGGGTCGAAAGAGGGGATCCTGCATGTATCGATGACATTCCTCAACTTTGGTGATGCCGTACTGGTCCCCAACCCCGGTTATCCTACCTACCGTTCCGTGTCACAGATGCTGCGCGCCGAGGTGATGGAGTATGACCTGATGGAGGAGAAAGGGTGGGAGCCCGATTTTGAAGCACTTGAGAAGATGGATCTGAGCCGGGTGAAGCTGATGTGGGTCAACTATCCCAATATGCCTACCGGCGCCAATGCCACGCGAGAGCTCTTCGAAAAACTGGTGGCTTTCGGCAGGAAGCATCAGATCGTGATCTGTCACGACAATCCCTACAGCTTTATCCTGAATGACAGGCCATTGAGCATTTTGTCAGTGCCCGGCGCCATGGAGACCTGTATCGAACTGAACTCGCTGAGCAAGTCACACAACATGTCGGGATGGCGCATGGGCATGTTGGCCTCCAATGCGCAGTTTGTACAGTGGGTGCTCAAGGCAAAAAGCAACATCGACAGCGGTCAGTTCAAGCCGATGCAGCTGGCAACTGTTGCTGCCCTCTCCAACAGCGACGAGTGGCACGCGGAGATGAACCGGATCTACCGGGAGCGGCGTGGCTGGGCCGGGAAGATCATGCAACTGCTCGGCTGCAGCTACGATCCGAGCCAGGTGGGACTGTTCGTCTGGGGTAAGCTGCCGGATGAGGTGGTGAGCAGCGAGGCGCTGGTCGATGATCTGTTGCTGCATGCCCGGGTTTTCCTCACCCCCGGTTTTATTTTCGGCAGCAATGGGGAGCGTTTTATCCGCATCTCGCTGGGTGCCTCCGTGGAGAAGCTGCAGGAGGCCTACAGGCGGATAAAGGAATACATTGGGCGGTAGGATTTGTAAATTGGGATGTGGGATGTGAAATTTGAAGAGCGTTCATTTATTGATTTAAAGAAATATAACAACAGACAGATATGGAATTCGAATCAATTTTATTGCCGGGCATTGATGCAAAAAGACCGCTGGTGATTGCGGGACCCTGCAGTGCCGAGACTGAAGAACAGGTGATGACCACTGCCAAAGAGCTGGCGGCAGTGGGAGTGAAGATCTTCCGTGCCGGGGTGTGGAAACCACGCACCAAACCGGGAGGATTTGAAGGGATCGGTAGTCCCGCCCTGAAGTGGATGATGCAGGCGGAGAAGGAGACCGGTATGTACATGGCTACCGAGGTGGCTACCGAGAAACATGTTTACGAGGCGTTGAAGTATGGGGTGGATATGCTCTGGATAGGGGCCCGCACCGTTGCCAACCCTTTTGCGGTACAGGAGATTGCCGACACCCTCAAGGGGGTGGATATCCCTATCCTGATCAAAAACCCGGTGAATCCCGACCTGGAGCTCTGGATCGGCGCACTGGAAAGACTCTACAACGCGGGCATCCGCAGGCTGGGGGTGATTCACCGTGGCTTCAGCACCACCGACAAGACCATCTACCGTAACATCCCCCAATGGCACATCCCCATCGAGCTGAAGCGGCGCTTTCCTACCCTGCCGATGATCTGCGATCCGAGCCATATCGGCGGCGATCGCAACCTGATCTTTAAGATCAGCCAGCAGGCGATGGATCTGAACTACTCGGGACTGATCATCGAGTCACACTGCTCACCCGATGAGGCCTGGAGCGATAAGGCGCAGCAGATCACTCCCGCTGCACTGAAGGAGATCCTCAACAGCATCGTGATCCGTGATACGGTGCAGACCACCGAGGATCTCTCGGTGCTGCGTGACCAGATCGACGACCTGGACAATGAACTGCTGCAACTGCTGGCCAAGCGCATGCGTGTATCCCGCGAGATAGGACAGTACAAGCTGGAGCATGACATGCCAATTTTGCAGACACAGCGCTATGACCAGATCCTGACCGACCGTGCTTACCAGGGTGAGCGGATGGAGATGTCGGGCGATTTCATAAAGAAAGTGCTGGAGGCAATCCACTCAGAGTCGGTACGCCAGCAGATGGTCATCATGGAGAGGGAGAAGAATCATACCCCTTTGACGGAGGAGAACCAGCAAATATAAAAAGCAGATAAAAGATGAAAATATTAATTCTTGGTGCCGGCAAGATGGGATCCTTCTTTGCCGATGTGCTCAGTTTCGACCACGAGGTAGCGGTGCTCGACACCGACCCGAGGAAGCTGCGATTCATCTACAATACAGAGCGGATGACCAATCCGCAGGAGGTGGAGGCATTCGCACCGGAGCTGGTGATCAATGCCGCTACGCTGAAATATACCATTCCCGCCTTTGAGTCGGTGCTGCCCTATCTGCCACAGACCTGTATCCTGAGCGACATTGCTTCGGT
>WOYT01000113.1 GCA_011620695.1 Proteiniphilum sp. | reverse complement strand
TCTGACTTTCAGCACTCTGATCGAGGAAAGCTACCACCTCCCTGAATGAGGGATCCGTAAACAGCTTCTCGGTGATCAGCGTGGGCGATTCGAGAATCAGGTTAAGATATTGCAGAAAATGGGAGTTCGCATAGACCTCTTTTCGCTCTTCCGAAAAGATGGCGATACCCTCTTCCGAGAACTGAAAATGCTGCAGCAGTTTCTCCCGCTCGGCAGCCAGTCGACGACGGTTTTCCTCCAGCAGATTGTAATTCTCCACGATGGCTGCACTCACCTCGCCCACCTCATCATCGGCAAAGACAAAGGAGGGGGGGATCGCAGTGCCGTTCTTCACATTCTGCGAGAAAGCTCTCAGCTCCCGTATCGAACGGGAGAAACGGTTGGAGAAGTAGATCATCATCAGAACTGAAACGATGAAAAAGAGCAGAATGTAGTAAGCAAACGAGTTACCGGAATGAATGAAAGAGCGCAACTCCACATCATAGGGAAGAGCCACCCGAACAAAGAGGCTATCAGCCAGACGGGCATGGTAGAGATACTCCAACTGGTTACTGGCTGAACGACGGATATCCGATCCATAGCCCTTGGCAATGCTCTCCTGCACCTCCGGTCGCATCAGATGGTTCTCCATTCCTCCCTCCTCCAGCAGGTTGTCGTACAACACAACTCCTCGCTGGTCGATCAGCGTGAGTCGCAGCTCCGGCTGTATATATTGCAACAGCTCTCTGAGCTTTGCTGTGTCCATCTCCGGAAAGATCTTATTTTTACGGATATAGTTGGCGATCATAAGCGCCTGGTTATCCAACATGCGTTCCAGGCTCTCGGTACGCTCTTTCCTCACCTGCTGTTGTTCAAAGTAGATGATGCCTGCGGTAAAAAAAGCAATGATCAGGGAAAAGGTGAGCAGGATGCGACTTTTGAAGGAGAGATGGATCTTCATGACTACTTCCCGTTATCCAGGTTCAGGTAATAGCCGAAACCGGAACGGTTGACGATGATACCGGCATACTCACCCAGTTTCTTTCGCAGACGGGTGATGTGCACATCGACGGTACGGTCAAGCACATATTCATTCTCACCCCAGACGCTCCCAAGGATCTCGGCACGGGTGAGCAGGTTGGGTGAGACCTGTGCCAGCAGCGAGAGAATTTCAAACTCTTTCTTGGTGAGTGACACCTCCACGCCATCGATGGTCACCCTGTTGGCAGGAATATCGATGGTTAGCCCCCGATAGTTCCAGCGGGTCTCTGCCGGCATATGAACCAATGAGGTACGCTTCAACAGTGCACGCACGCGGGCCAGCAACTCCTTCACGGAAAAAGGCTTGGCAATGTAGTCATCGCCACCGAGAGAGAAGCCGGTGAGCATGTCGTTTTCACTGTTTTTGGCCGTGAGAAAGATGATTGGAATCACGTTGCCATTTTTCCGCAGCGTCTCTGCCATCTTAAAGCCGGACATGCCTCCCATCATCACATCCAGAATCAGTAGCTGGTGCACATCGGTCAGTACGGCCAGTGCCTCTTCTGCTGAGGAGGCCACATCCACAATGTACCCCTCCTGCTCCAGGTTGAACTGTAGAATATCACAGATATCCTTCTCATCATCTACAACCAATATTCTCTCTTCCATATGATAGCTGTTATTGGTTTCAGCCCCGATTATGAAGGAGCCAATCTCTTTGCAAATGTACGACATGCATGTTACATTCCCATTACAAAATGGTTACTTTTTTATTAAGATGGTTTTGAAAGCCCTACCAGAGAATGAGTCAGATAACGGGAAATGTGTTATCTTTGCACACGGAGAGCAACAGCTCTCCTGTGTAGCTTAGGAAACCACATTAAAAACAAAGAAAGATGAAAGATTATCAACAGGAGGATGCACTGGTCCTCTTCTCCGGTGGACAGGACTCCACCACCTGTCTCTACTGGGCCAGGCAGCAGTTCCGGCAGGTACATGCTCTCTGCTTCAGCTATGGCCAGCGACACTCCCAGGAGGTAGAAAATGCACGCCGTCTCGCGGCAATGGCTGACACGCCGTTCCAGCTGCTCGACGCCTCAATCATTTCACGGTTGGCACCCAACTCGCTGACCGATCTCTCCATGACGATGGATGAAAAACAGCCCAAAGACTCCTACCCCAACACATTTGTTCCCGGCAGAAACCTGCTGTTTCTCACTTTCGCCGCCACACGGGCCTATGCTCAGGGCATCCGTCACCTGGTCACCGGTGTCTCGGAAGCAGATTACAGCGGTTATCCCGACTGCAGAGACACCTTTATCCGTTCGGCCAACACGACACTCAATCTGGCGATGGACAAACAGTTTGTGATCCATACGCCGCTGATGTGGCGCAACAAGAAAGAGGTGTGGCAGCTGGCCGACGAGCTGGGAGTCTTTGATATTATTCGCAACGAGACGCTCACCTGCTACAATGGCATCCTTGCCGAAGGATGTGGTCACTGCCCTGCCTGCCTGCTGCGCAACAAGGGACTGGAGGCCTATCTTGCTGAAAGAGGATAAAGCAGCTCAATCCTTTTGTTTCTCAATTCCGTAACTTGTTTATCCATTCCGTAACATCCACCCAATATGGAAAAAGATCAACTCAGCCTTTTGGGCAATCAAACAGTCTTCCGGCAGAACTATGCGCCGGAGGTATTGGAAGCATTCACCAACAAGCACCCGGGAAATGATTACTGGGTCACATTCAACTGTCCCGAGTTCACCAGCCTCTGCCCCATCACCGGCCAGCCCGACTTCGCCACCATCCGCATCGACTATATTCCCGATATGAAAATGGTGGAGAGCAAGAGCCTGAAACTCTACCTCTTCAGCTTCCGCAACCACGGTGCCTTTCATGAGGATTGTGTGAACATCATCATGAAAGATCTGATACAGCTGATGGACCCCCGATACATCGAGGTAACCGGTATCTTCACACCCCGTGGCGGCATCAGCATCTACCCATATGCCAACCATGGTCGTCCCGGCACGAAGTATGAAAAGCTGGCCGAGGAACGGCTCTTCACCCACTCGTTTCCGCTGAAATAAACAGCTCTTAAAAAGCTTATTCTTCTTCCTCAGCCATTGGTTTATATATCCTCACCCAGTCGATCAGCAGGTCAGCCGGCAGTTGTGCCGGATCGGTATCACTGTTGAGGCGGATGCCAAGGAACAGGTTGAAATCCTTCTCATCGAAAGGAAACTGCCCCGGCATATTGGTCAGGATGCGGGGATACTTCCGCGTGCGCAAGTCATCGACGTAGAAGACCAGACTATCGGGATACTTCTCTACCCCGTAAATATGGTACTGCACGGGATTCACACCCACCAGTGAGCTGGAGGGCGGATTTTCTGCCATTCCCTGAGTAGTGGTGTATTCAGATGTTACCGACTGATAGATGAACTCATCCATCCCGTAATGTTCCATGAAATCGATCGAGATATTCTTCGATTGATCCGCCGGCAGCAATGAGAGGTAGTGGGTGGCTCCCTCAGCCGGGTTGACACGTACTTTCACCTCGATGCGGGCCACTTCTCCCGCCTTCAGTCCCTCACGGGTGATACCGCCAGTAAGGAATGGCAGGGTATCGTTGGGCACCGAATTGGGAACCGCCCGCAACACCAGGTTACCCTCCTGTGAGAGATACAACGCATCGTGCATGCTTGCATAGCGGTTCATATGGAGCTTACCCCTGGGAATCTTTGACCATTCATTCATGTTCAGACCCTCCTCGAAATCATCTTCCCAAACCAGCTCCCAGCCGGCACGGAATTTCTCATCGCTCTCCTCTTTCTGACCGGTGCAGGAAAGCATACCTGCAAAAAGTGCCGCGGTTAGCAGCAGTGGAATCACTTTTTTCATGTAGTTTTTGTTGTTGTTTCTTACCAATTGTTGCTGCAAAAGTAACAATATCCTGCGGTAGCAGTGATTCCATCTGGCACAATAAGTGTTAAACGAAGGCTCATACTTATCATTTTTATCTTAAACGGGGCAAACAAATATCGAATTCATAGCGACAATGAGATAAAAAACAGAGATGAAAAGAAACTTTTATTACCTTTGCTCTCTGCAATATTTAAGGGTAAAAGATCAACGCAGGTTATATACAACTGATTTATTATGCCGGAAATTTCTCAGCGGGGCCATGAGATGCCCGCTTCACCCATACGCAAGCTTGCCCCTCTCTCTGACGCCGCCAAGGCACGGGGCATCAAAGTGTATCACCTCAACATCGGTCAGCCCGATCTGCCCTCACCGCGGGCTGCCCTCGATGCAATTCGCAGCATCGATCGTACGACGCTGGAGTACAGCCCCAGCGATGGATACCGCTTCTATCGTGAGAACCTGACGGCGTACTACAGGAAATACAACATTGAGCTGACACCAGATGAGATCATCGTCACGACGGGTGGTTCAGAAGCGGTGCTCTACGCTTTCATGGCCTGCCTCAATCCGGGTGATGAGATCATCGTGCCTGAGCCGGCCTATGCCAACTACATGGCTTTTGCCATCTCCGCGGGAGCGGTGATCCGCACCCTTCCTTCGTCTATTGAGTCCGGCTTTGCCCTGCCCCTTATCTGTGACTTTGAACAGCTGATCAACGAGCGGACCAAAGGGATCCTGATCTGCAACCCCAACAACCCCACTGGTTATGTTTACACACCGGGGGAAATGGAGCAGATCCGTCAGCTGGTACTGAAGCACAACCTCTACCTCTTCTCCGACGAGGTTTACCGGGAGTTCATCTACAATGACACACCCTACATCTCCGCCTGCCACCTGAAAGGGGTGGAAGAGAACGTGGTGCTAATCGACTCGGTATCGAAACGATACAGTGAGTGCGGTATCAGAATAGGTGCGCTGATCACCAAGAACCGGAAGGTGCACGACACCGTGATGAAGTTCTGTCAGGCACGACT
>WOYT01000098.1 GCA_011620695.1 Proteiniphilum sp. | reverse complement strand
GAATGCAACTTTTTTCTTTCCTGCTGCAAATATAGGCTTTTATTCCATTTTAAGCTGTTTTTCACCCAAAATTTATAAAAAAATCAAAATAACCGGATCAAAAGGGTTAAAGGAGACAGCTGCCTACGCCAGGCATGCATTCAACCACAGGAATGAAAAAGAGACAGCCAAAAGCCGTCTCTTTTCGATATGTAGTGTTGGATGTTACAAATTCGGATTCACCGTGTTCCACTGATCAACAGCAGGAATGAGCCCCATGGCGATCACCTCGTCGCGCATTTTCACCAGGTGGCCGTAGCTCTGCTTCAATTCGGCGATCTCGGCGTCGGTGCCTCTCACTTCGCCGAATGAGACACCATCCTTGTTGAGTGTAGTCTCCATCGCCATCATGATGTGCCCGAACTCGGCGTTGTTCACGTAACAACCTGAAGGCCAGCGGAAAGCATCACCACCCATGACCGCACGGATCATTTCCACCGAAACGTATGCGGGGCTCTGAAAAGATGAACGTCCGCGTAGCTTGATGATGTTGGCACCACCCTTGGTAACACGCACTTTCAATGCAGCCCACTCTTCATTGGTCAACTTATCCGTACCAATCAGGTCGGTCAGCGGCTTACCATCCACTTTCGCGGTAGATGCAAATACCGCCATCTGCTCGCCATGACCCCCATAGGTGCGGGCACCGGTCACCTTGCTCTGCTCCACACCGAAGTGTTTCGCCAGCTCACTCTGCAGACGGGTGCTGTCGAGTGCTGCCAGGGTGGTCACCTGTGACGGCTTCAGACCTGAATAGATCAGCGCCACCAGCCCGGTGATGTCGGCCGGATTGAAGATAACGGTCAGGTGTTTCAGATCGGGACAGTAGGCCTTGATATCCTTGCCCAGCTGTGCAGCGATCTCAGCGTTCCCTTTCAGCAGATCCTCGCGGGTCATGCCATCCTTGCGGGGTGCACCACCAGATGAGATCATGTACTTGCTGCCGGTGAAAGCCTCTTCCACGTTGGTTGAATAGGTGAAGTTAACCCCTTCAAAGCTGCAGTGGCGCATCTCTTCCACCACTCCCTCGAGTCCCTGTGCAAAGGGATCATAGAGACAGATGTTGGGGGTTAAACGCATCATGGCAGCGGTCTGCGCCATGTTGGAACCGATCATGCCGGCAGCTCCTACAATTGTTAGTTTGTCGTTCGTTAAAAAGCTCATAAGTTTTGTTGTATTTTGATGATTGATAACTTTCCACAACGGGTGATTTTTTCAGGCATCAAATATACAAAAAAAATCGGAACGGCAACACAGTGCATATGATAATAATCACTAAACAAGCTCTTTCTTACAGGAGGCTCCAGGCTACCGTCAGGCCCGCCATCACGATGGAGACCATGCTCATCAGCTTGATCAGGATGTTGAGCGAGGGTCCGGAGGTATCCTTGAAAGGATCACCCACCGTATCGCCCACCACCGTGGCCTTATGCGCTTCACTCCCCTTGCCACCCAGGTGCCCCTCTTCGATATATTTCTTGGCATTGTCCCAGGCACCACCCGAGTTAGCCATGAAGATGGCCAGCACAAAACCGCTTCCCAGACCACCTGCCAGCAATCCCAGCACACCCGGCACACCCAGCAGCAGACCAATCAGGATGGGCACGGCGATAGCCAACAGCGAGGGGAGCAGCATCTCCCGCTGGGCCCCTTTGGTGGAGATCTCCACACACAACGCATAGTCGGGGGTAGCCTCACCGGTTAAAATCCCTTTGATTTCCCGGAACTGACGACGCACCTCCTCCACCATCTTCTGTGCTGCCCGGCCCACGGCATTCATGGTCAGTCCACAGAAGAGAAATGCCATCATCGAGCCGATAAAAATGCCGGACAACACCTTGGGATTCATCAGCGTCACCTGGTAGTAGTTCATGAAATCGACGAGGGTGGCCTTGGCGACCTCTACCGTCGCACCGTCGGCAAACTCCAGCAGGGTATGCCCGAGCCGAATCATGCCGATGCGGATCTCCTCCATGTAGGAGGCCATCAATGCCAGAGCTGTCAGCGCCGCCGAGCCAATGGCAAACCCCTTGCCGGTAGCGGCAGTGGTGTTGCCCAGCGCATCCAGCGCATCGGTACGGCTGCGCACCTCGGGTCCGAGGCCGCTCATTTCAGCGTTCCCCCCCGCATTGTCGGCAATGGGACCATAGGCATCGGTGGCCAGCGTGATCCCCAGCGTGGAGAGCATCCCCACCGCCGCGATGGCAACACCATAAAGTCCCAGGCTCAGGTTCGCGGCACTCATCATATTCGCCACATCGAAGCGGATGGCCGACAGGTAAGAGATCAGAATGGCAGCCACAATGGTGACCACCGGGATCACCGTGGAGATGAAACCGTTACCCATGCCGGCAATAATCACCGTGGCGGGACCGGTCCGCGCACTCTCGGCGATCGCCTTCGTGGGACGATAGGAGTGAGAAGTGAAGTACTCGGTTCCCTTACCGATGATGATCCCCGCCAGCAGGCCGGAGAACACGGAGAAGGAGAGACCCACCCAGTTGCTGAAGCCCAGCAGGTAGAGGATGCCAAAGGTGGCAGCGGCTATCAGCAGGGCACTCACGTTCACCCCCCTGTTGAGCGAAGCCATCAGCTGCTTCACGGAAGCTTTCTCGCCGGTACGCACCAGGAAGATGCCGAGGATTGAGAGAAAGACACCGATGGCAGCAATGATCATCGGCGCAAAGACAGCTTTCTGCTGCATCTCCGGGTTGAGCACATAGGCAGAGGCACCCAGCGCCGCCGTGGAGAGAATGGAGCCGCAATAAGACTCATAGAGGTCGGCACCCATACCGGCTACATCACCCACGTTGTCACCCACATTGTCGGCAATGGTAGCCGGATTGCGGGGATCATCCTCGGGGATGCCCGCCTCCACCTTTCCCACCAGGTCGGCACCCACATCGGCCGCCTTGGTGTAGATACCGCCCCCCACACGGGCAAAGAGGGCCTGTGTGGAAGCACCCATACCGAAGGTGAGCATCGTGGTGGTGATGATCACCAGCTTGTGCCCGCTGCCCGCATCCTCAATGAAATGATCGAGCACCAGATACCATAGCGATATGTCGAGCAGGGCCAGCCCCACCACCACCAGTCCCATCACGGCACCGGAGCGGAAGGCAATCTGCAGGCCGCTGTTGAGCGACCGCTGCACGGCATTGGCTGTACGGGCAGATGCATAGGTGGCCGTTTTCATGCCGAAGAAACCGGCCAATCCGGAGAAAAAGCCGCCGGTGAGAAAGGCAAATGGTACCCAGCTGTTCTGCAGACCAAAATAGGCCATCACTGCAAACAGAATGGCCAACACAATAAAGACTCTTGTCACCACACGGTATTGCTGTGACAGGTATGACATCGCCCCTTCTCTTACATACCGGGCAATGGTAACCATCTTTTCCGTTCCCTCACTTTCACGCATCATTCGTTTGAAAAAGTAAAGGGCAAATAACAAGGCAACCACGGAGGCTGCAGGTACAAGATAAAAGTAATTCACAGTGTAATTATTTTAAAAAGTTAATGGTTTCATGATGATGAAGCCAACATGTAGCGCTATCTCATCCACAAAGATCTGGAAATAATTTAAAAATATGAAAAAAAATGAGCGAAAATCATCAATTATCTCTTATTTCACAAACTGTACTTAATTTCTTTCGATAATTCAAAATAAATCGTAATTTTGTAACCTTGTGATTCACATGAATTTCAAAAACTGATAACTTGATCAATATGAAACAGACACCTTTACTCACGGCACCTCATCCGGGAATACCATATATCTCAAAACAGGCATTCTATGAAACGAGCATGAAATAGAGAAATGAAATTCTATTATTCACAATCAGTTGAAACATGGTAAAAAATCACTTTTTCAAAAACGACAAAAGCCCGAAAAACATCCAGATAAAAAAGGAGATCATTTCCCATTTTATCAATGCGGGTAACGACACAATCGCGGAACTGGCAAAGGAACTTGATCTGAGTGTACCCACCGTCACCAAGTTCATCGTCGAACTGATTGACCAGGGAATGATTGCAGAGTTTGGGAAGATACAAACACCCGGTGGCCGACATCCTATTGTCTATGGCTTGAATCCTTCTTCTGCCTATTTCGTGGGTGCCGATATGAGTCGTCACCATCTCCACATCGCCCTGATGGATTTCACCGGCAGGCTCGTGGAAAACGAGATGGGAATCTCATATACCTACGAAAACAGCACCGAATCATTCGATCTGCTTTGCGGACACATTCAAAATTTCATCGACAGAACAGGCGAGATAAAGAAGAAGATCTACCACATCAACCTGAATATCTCCGGCAGGGTAAACCCCGAGAGCGGGTATAGCTATAGCAGCTTCTATTTCAGCGAGGAACCGATCAGCGAGATCCTCTCCGCCAGGCTCCACTACCCGGTCAGCATCGACAACGACACCCGCGCCATGGCCTATGGCGAGTACATGAAAGGAGTGGTTGAGAACGAAAAAAACGTGATCTTCGTCAATGTGAGCTGGGGACTCGGGATCGGCATCATCATCGACGGCAAGCCCTATTACGGCAAATCGGGTTTCTCGGGTGAGTTCGGACATTTCCCCATCTTTGACAACGAGATCATCTGCCATTGTGGCAAGAAGGGATGTCTTGAAACGGAAGCCTCCGGTCTCGCCATTCACCGGATGGTGATCGAGCGTATCAAACAGGGCGAGAGCAGCATCCTCACACAAAAAGTGAAAGATATGGATCAGCTCACACTCACCCATATCATTGAGGCGACCAACAACGAGGATCCCCTCTGTATTGAGATTGTAGAGGAGGTGGGATACAAATTGGGCCGATACATTGCGGGACTGATCAACATCTTCAACCCGGAGCTGGTGGTGATTGGAGGACAGGTGGCTGAGACCGAGGGGTTCATCATGCTTCCCATCCGCAGCTCGGTGAAGAAACATTCACTGAACCTGGTGAACAAGGACACAAAGATTGTCACCTCCAAATTAAAAAATAAAGCTGGCATTATCGGCGCCTGTATGATTGCCCGAAGCAGGCTGTTTGCTGAATAAATGTTAATTTATCACATATAGAGGCACCTTTTTGTCATTTTCTCATTTTCTCCCCTTATTTTTGCACAGCATTCATATTAATTTTGGATTAGAATGAGAAAAGGACATTTTGAAACTTTACAGCTTCATGCTGGACAGGAACCCGACCCGGTAACCGGTGCAAGAGCAGTTCCCATTTATCAGACCACAGCATATACATTTAAAAGCGCTGAGCATGGCGCCAACCTGTTTGGATTGAAAGAGTTCGGGAATATCTATACCCGATTGCAAAACCCGACCACCGACGTGTTCGAAAAGCGAATGGCCGCCCTCGAAGGAGGTGTGGCAGCTGTGGCCACCTCCTCGGGACAGGCCGCGCAATTCCTGGCGATCCATAACCTGGCCCAGGCAGGCGACAACATTGTCTCCACCTCTTTCCTCTATGGTGGCACCTACAACCAATTCAAGGTCGCATTTAAGCGAATGGGCATCGATGTGCGCTTTGCCGACGGCGACAAGGCGGAGAGCATCGCCTCCCTGATTGATGACAAGACCAAAGCCATCTACCTGGAGACCATAGGCAATCCGGAATATAACATCCCCGATTTTGAGGCCATTGCAGCCATCGCACAGGCAAACGAAATACCACTGATCGTGGACAACACCTTCGGACAGGGAGGATACCTCTTCAATCCCATTGAATGGGGTGCCAATATCGTACTCCATTCAGCTACCAAGTGGATTGGCGGACATGGAACCTCCATGGGAGGGGTGGTGATCGATGGGGGTAACTTCAACTGGGGCAACGGCAAGTTCCCCATGTTCAGTGAGCCCTCTGAAGGTTACCATGGACTCAACTTCTGGGAGACGTTTGGCGATCACTCCCCCTTTGGGAATATCGCTTTCGCCATCCGTTGCCGCGTGGAGGGCCTGCGGGATATGGGACCGGTGAACAGTCCCTTTAACACATTCCTGCTGTTACAGGGCATTGAAACACTCTCCCTGCGTGCCGAACGCATCAATGCCAACGCCCTGGAGCTGGCACGCTGGCTGGAAAAACATCCCAAAGTGGAGAAAGTGAGCTATCCCGGACTGGAAAGCAATAAGTATCACACCCTGGCAAAGAAATACCTCAAAAACGGAGGTTTCGGCGGAGTGCTCTCATTTTTCGTTAAAGGGGATGTGGAACAAACTGCCCGCATCATCGACAACCTCTCTATGATCAGTCACCTGGCAAATGTGGGTGATGCCAAGACACTCATCATTCACCCGGCAAGCACCACGCATCAGCAACTACCCGAAGAGGCACAATTGGCTGCAGGGGTTTACCCCAACATGCTACGGCTCTCGGTGGGATATGAACATATCGACGACATCAAGGCTGACCTGGAGACAGCATTGCAGAAACTGTAAAGATGAAAATAGACTTTAGGGAACGAACACCGCAGCTGATTGCCATCATCGGGGTGCTGGTTATTGTGCTCGCGGTCGTTATCGGCTTCCTGGTAAACAAAAATGCAGAAATCGAGGAGATACAGCAGCAGTTTATAATCAACAAGCAGGAGCTGGAGGATGAGTATGAGGCGATCTCTCTTCAGTATGAGGGGTTTAAGTTTAGCGTACAGAACGACTCACTGCTATACAAGCTGGAGAACGAGCGGGCAAAGGTGTTGCGCCTGCAGGAGGAGTTGCGCATGACCAAAGCTTCAGACCAGGCAGAGATCAAACGGCTCAAGGATGAGCTCTCCACGCTTCGCAAGGTGCTTCGCTCCTACATTCACCAGATCGACTCACTCCACCGGTTGAACGAGGAGCTGCGGGCTGAAAACCAGCAAATCACCCGCCAGTATAACGAAACCAGTCGCACCCTCACGCAGGTCTCGCAGGAGAAAGAGGAGTTGTCGGAAAAAGTGTCACTGGCGGCACAGTTGGTTGCAACCAATATCGCGGTGAAAGCAGTCAACAACCGTGGAAGGGAACAATCGAGATTGAGCCGTAGCAGCCAGTTTGTGGTCTCTTTCACCATCGCCCGAAACATCACTGCCGAGCCGGGTGAACGCACCATCTACGTGCGACTGATGGCACCCGACGGCAGGGTACTCTCTAAAAGTCCCTCCCACACGTTCCCTTACGAGAACAGGGAGATCCTCTATTCGATGCGACGCATTGTGGAGTATGGGGGTGAGGAGCTGCCGGTTACCCTCTACTGGGACATCGAGGAGTACCTGATGCCCGGCACTTTCAAGGCAGATATCTTCGCTGACGGGCACCACATCGGCACACGTAGTTTCACGATGGAGGAGTAGGCAGAACGCCTGCCGCTAGCGGAGCATCGAAAGAAAAGTCTGCTCATCGATCACTTTCACCCCCAGCTTCTTCGCTTTCTCCAGCTTGGCCGGTCCCATATTCTCTCCAGCCAGAATATAATCGGTCTTTTTCGATACCGACCCGCTGTTCTTACCACCATGCTGCAGGATCATCGCCTTGTACTCGTCACGTGAATGCAGTGCAAATGTCCCGCTGATCACGATGGTAAGCCCTTTCAGCTTCTCTGACCTGCCGGCCAGTGTCTCCTCGCTCAGGGAGAACTGCAACCCCGCCGCGCGAAGACGCTCAACGAACGCGCGGTTCGCCGGGTTTGCAAAATAGGCCGTCACGCTTCGCGCTATGCGACCACCGATCTCCTCCACGGCGGTCAGTTCATCCTCTGTCGCCTCCATAAGCCTGTCGATCTGCGGGAATGCATGCGCCAGCCTGCGTGCCACCGTCTCCCCCACGTAACGGATACCCAGCGCGTAAAGGACCCGTTCATAGGGCACCGATTTCGATCGTTCAATGCTCTGCAGCAGGTTGCGGGCACTGGTCTCACCCCATCGTTCCAGTCCCGCCAGATCCTCAAAACGAAGGGTGTAAAGATCGGCAGCATCGCGAATCAGTCCCTTGTCGTAGAGCAGGGAGATGCTCTCCGGGCCGATGGTGATGTCCATTGCCTTGCGGGTCACGAAATGCTCGATACGTCCCTTGATTTGCGGAGGGCACCCTTCACTGTTGGGGCAGTAGTGAACCGCCTCATCCTCATTCCGCACCAGCGGGGTGCCACAGTCGGGACAGTTAGGTGTAAAGAGCACCCGGCTACCCGACAGGGAGCGTGCCTCTTTATCCACCCCGGTGATCTTGGGGATGATCTCTCCTCCTTTCTCTACATAGACCTTGTCGCCGATGTGCAGGTCCAGTGCTTCAATGGCATCCTCGTTGTAGAGTGATGCCCGCTTCACGGTGGTGCCGGAGAGCAGCACCGGCTCCAGGTTCGCCACCGGCGTCACCGCGCCGGTGCGTCCTACCTGCCAGGAGACCGACTTCAGGGTGGTCACCGCCCGCTCCGGGTTGAACTTGAAGGCGATGGCCCAGCGGGGGAACTTGGAGGTGTTACCCAGGTTACGCTGCTGCACCAGTGAATCGACCTTGATCACCACCCCGTCGGTGGTAACCGGCAGATTCCTTCGCTCCCGTTCCCAATAATGCAGGTAATCAAACACCTCCTCCAGGGTATGGCAACGTTTCATGGCAGCAGAGACGTTGAGTCCCCAGCCGCGAGCCAGGGTCATGTTCTCAAAATGGCTCTCCGTGGGGAGCGATTCACCAAGCATGTAGTAAACATAGGACTCCAGACGGCGTGAAGCCACCAGGCGGGAGTCCTGTAATTTCAGTGTGCCGGAGGCCGCATTGCGGGGGTTGGCAAAGAGCGGCTCCTCCTGGGCAGCCCGTTCCCGGTTCAGCTCATCGAAAGCGCTCCAGGGCAGCAGGATCTCACCCCGAACCTCTATATATGGGGGAATCTGCTCACCCCTGAGGATCAGCGGCACATTGCGAATGGTACGCACGTTGGCGGTCACATCATCTCCCTTCTGTCCGTCGCCGCGGGTGACGGCACGCGTAAGGCGCCCCTCTTCATAGATGAGTGAAATGGAGGTGCCATCGTACTTCAGCTCACAGACAACATCAAAATCTTCGTTCAGGCTTCTCTTCACCCTGTTATAGAACTCGGTCACCTCCCCCTCTGAATAGGTGTTCTGCAGTGACAGCATCGGGTAGCGGTGAGGCACCTGGGTGAAGCTCTTGCTGATATCACTCCCTACGCGCACCGAGGGAGAGTTGGGGTCGGCATATTCGGGGTATTGCTTCTCCAGGCTGATCAGTTCGGCCATCATCCGGTCGAACTCCTGGTCGGAGATCACCGGTTGCGACAGCACGTAGTAGTTGTAGTTATGCTCATGTAGCTGACGGCGTAGCGCTTCGATTTGTTCCCTGATCTGATCCATGGTAGTGATGATTATTGAAAAAGGCGCATCCAGGGATACTCCCTGCTGCGTTCATGCCGTGAGGGGAGGGTCCCCACTGCCACCGAGAGAGCCAGTGTCTGCTGGAAGAGCATCTCACCATCGCTGAAATGCAGGTTGCAGTTGAGTCGCAGCCTGGTCCGATCGGAGTCGATGAGACGGATATACCACCTGCTTTGCAGGTAAAAGCTACCCTGCAGAAAGGGGTTACCCCGGTAGAGCTCACTCCCGTACTCCGGAAAAAGCCGCATACGGTGGTCACCGGCATAGAGGTTGTTCTCGGTGCCGAACCCCATGTACTCGCCATGGAGCCGGGCAGTGAAGCCCAGCGGGCGGTATGCGACATCTGCCTTACGGTCCCGCTCTACACCGGCAAAGAGACCAGCCGAAGCCATCAACCAAAACCGGTTGCCCTTCTCATAGGTAATCCCTGCCGAGCCGATTCCCTGGATCACTTCGCTCACCCCGTATTGCCCGTCATTGGGATAGGTACCGGCAAGGTGAAAAAGATCGGACTGGAAATCGACAAAAAAGAGCCCCCTGCTCGCTTTTCCGGAGATGCCGAGGAAGAAGCTCTCACGCCTCTCGGCGGTGGAGTAGCCGGTCCAGTCCATCCAGGCGTTGAAGAAATTCTCCTCTTTGCCCAGCTGCCAGAAGATGCCCTGCATCAGCGGCATGAACTGATTGACCGAATCTCTGAAAAAGAAATCTGAATAGTTGGTGAGCACCTCCTGGCGTGGGAAAGCGCCGGCACGAAAGTGAACCTTGTCGTTCTCATACTTGTAGTAGAGGGTTACCTCCACCTTGTCGACCGCCTGCTGCATCCCCGGCATCTTCAGCAGGTTCACCCCTGCCACCAGCGTATGGGTACTGTCCCAGGCCGCCCCACCCAACGCGTTGAGCCAGATGCCCTGCAGGGTGCGGGCATCGGCATAGGGGGAGGCCTTGTACTCCATATTGTCGAAGAAATAGTCCATCCCCGCGCTCCAGCGCAGCTCCTGTGCAGATGAGGGTATGGCCGAGAGAAGTAAAAAAATGATGTACAATATCCTTGATCTCATATCCGGTAGCTTATCAGGGGATAAAGATAGTAAAAGATAGTAAAAAAAAGGTCAGATCATCCGGTCTTTCCACTTACTGCTGCGGAGATAATAGTAAGAGAGGGATATCAGGAAGATCCAATAGACATGCTCGGTGGTCCAGGCAACAGCCACCGACAGGCGCAGGAAGATGATCACCAGCCACATATAGGCCATGTAAAAGATCAGGGTGAAGATTTCGAACCGGAGTGCCGTGCGGGTGTTACCGGTACCGGAGACGGCGCTGAAGAGCACCGAGCCCACACTGTACAACGGAAGTGAGGAGATCAGCACATATAGCGGCACTACCGTATCAGCGATCAGTGAGGGATCATCGGTATAGATGCGAATCATGAGCCGGGGGAACAGCGAAACAGCCAGGATGACAATCAGCATCACCCCCAGGCTGAGGAGTGAGATCCGCTTCACCAGCTGCAACACTTCGCTGTTCCTCCCTGCACCGATGGTGTTGCTTACCAGTGTGCTGGTGGAGGCTCCCAGGGCATTGGAGGGGATGGTGAAGATGGTGTAGAAGCTACGTACAATGTTGGTGACCGCCAGCGACCGCTCACCCATGTAGTTCTCTATAAAGAGGAAGAAAAGCAGCCAGGTGCCTACCGAAAAGAGGTATTGCACCATCATGAAGATGGAGATGTTCAGGATCATTTTGATCACCCGCCACTCAAAACGGATGGTGGTGAACCCATATTTACGCGTATCGACTGTCTTGCGGGTATAGATGATGAAGAAGAGGGTAGATGCAATCTCCGAAATTACCGAGGCTATGGCCGCTCCGGCGATACCCATCGCCGGCATACCCAGGTTGCCGAAGATCAGTCCGTAGTCGAACAGCACGTTGACCAATGCCATCACCACCGCGTTGATCGTCAGCACCTTTGTACGGGCTATACCGATATAAAATGCACGGAACATCACATTGGTGAAAGAAAACAGAAGACCGAAAACACGCCACTCCAGATAGTCAGAGACAGCACCCGCTACCGCCTCAGAAGAGAACATGGAAGGAAGCCACTCCACTGAGGCAAATCGCAGCAACGGGATCAACAGCAATGCCGGAATCAGCAGGAAGAGAATCCCCTGAATCACGATCTCGCCGATCTTGTGGTAGTTGCCCTCGCCGTTGCGCCTGCCGATGAGGATCTGGCTCCCCATGCTGAAGCCGAAGCCGAGGGTGTAGATGGCGATGTAGATGATCCCCGCCAGGGCAGAGGCACCCAGCTCCACCTCCCCCACGCGACCGAGGAAAGCGGTATCAATCACCTGGATGATGTTCTGCGCCAGCAGACTCAGCAGGATAGGAGAACTGACCTTTAGGATCTGTTTATTGCTGTACACATTATGATGTTAAGCAGTAACCGTCGGGTGGTTGATATAAACGACGGCAGGTTTAAGGCTTGAAGATCTTACCGGCGGATGCGATTGCTTCCCGGCTCCAGGTTAATCACCTTGGGTACAAGAGCTTTGGCTTCATCCAATGGCAGCAGGGCAAAACTCATGATGATGATGACATCCCCCACCTGTACCTTACGGGCAGCTGCACCATTCAGACAGATGGTGCCCGATCCGCGTTCACCGCGGATGATATAGGTCTCGAACCGTTCACCATTGTTGTTGTTCACCACCGCCACTTTCTCATTCACAAACATTCCGGCGGCATCGACCAGATCCTCGTCGATGGTGATACTCCCCTCGTAATTGAGGTTGGCGTCGGTAACTGTTGCCATGTGTATCTTTGATTTTAATGTCTCTACCCACATAACTTTTTATCTGTAACGAATGTTGTCAATCAAACGCACCTCACCGCAATAGACGGCAACGCATCCCACCGGCCATTCACTCTCATCCCATGAGGAGAGTGGTTGCAGCGAATATCCATCGACAATCTCATAATATTCAACACGCAGATCAGGTATATTGTTTATCTCATCTGCAACCCTGGCTGCCAACTCCTGCGGCGTAAAATCTCCCTGATGGAGCAGACTGTTTTGCAGCACACGCCATATCTGCGAAGCGTTCTCCCGTTGCCGGGGTGTCAAACGCAGGTTGCGGCTGCTCATGGCCAGACCCGACGGCTCCCTGACGGTGGGCACCGCCACAATCTCTACCGGTATCTGCAAACGGTGTGTCATCTCCCGTACGATGGCCAGTTGCTGAAAATCTTTCTCACCGAAATAAGCTTTATCGGGCTGTACAAAACTGAACAGGCGGCTCACCACCTGGGCTACGCCATTGAAATGACCGGGCCGGTAAGCCCCCTCCATCACCTTGTCGAGCAACCCGAAGTCAAACTGCCGGCGATCCGGCTCGGGATAGACCTCCTCAACCGAGGGGGCAAACAGCAGATCCACGCCCAGTTGCTCCAGCAGATGCTGATCCTCCTCCGGTGTACGGGGATAAAGCTGCAGATCCTGCTGATTGTTAAACTGAGTGGGATTGACAAAAAGGCTCACCACCGTACAACGATTCTCATCCATGCTCTTCCGGATGAGTGAGGCATGACCTTCATGCAGCGCACCCATGGTGGGCACAAGCCCAATTGAATCGCCGTTGCTACGGATTGGCTGCAGTGCCACATTGAGAGCAGAAACAGTACGAATGATTTTCATTGATTTGTTGTTTCAGAGTGCAAAGCAACAAAATATTTGCCAGATAGAAAAAAGAAATGAGATCATTGAGTTGAAAATTAGCTTTATTTCACGGATAATCAGGTGTCCCGAAAAGCATGCAACAATTGGCTTTGAGGTGAACGCCACAAGCTGAAAAGAAGCTATGCCGCTAAATATCTGATAATTAAAAAATAGAGGCCATTATATTTTGTAATAATGTGGATTTTTTTTATTATCTTTGTACTCAAATTTAGAGAATTAGCTCCATGTCCCAGAAAAAAATATTGTACATCACGCAGGAAATCTACCCCTATCTCGATGAATCTCCCATTTCGAATACTTCGCGCTTCTTGCCACAAGCTATCCAGGAAAAAGGAAAAGAGATCCGTGCATTCATGCCCAAGTACGGGACGATTAATGAACGCCGTAATCAGCTCCATGAGGTGATCCGCCTCTCAGGAATGAACCTGATCATTGACGATGCCGACCACTCCCTGATCATCAAGGTGGCATCGATCCAGTCGGCACGGATGCAGGTTTACTTCATCGACAACGAAGACTATTTCCAGAACAGGGAGCTCCTGACAGACAAGGATGGAGCGGAATATGTGGACAACGACGAAAGGAGCATCTTCTTTATTCGTGGGGTGATGGAGACCATCAAGAAACTCAGATGGGTTCCCGATGTGATTCACTGTCATGGATGGTTCTCAGCGCTGGCACCCCTCTACATCAAGAAAGGGTATGCCGATGACCCCTGTTTCAGAAACAGCAAGGTGGTCTGCTCGCTCTATGATGAGACCTTTCAAAGACCCTTCCAGCAGGATTTTGCCAATAAGTTGCGATATGACGGTATCGGCGACAAAGAGGTAGCGGCAGTGGAAGCACTGGGTACAATCGATTACACCAAGCTTATGAAGCTGGCCATTGATTATTCCGATGGCATCATCATTGGCAGTGAGACGGTAGATCCGGAGCTCATCCGTTATGTCTCAGAGAAAGGAATCGAACCGTTGCCTTTCCAGGCCGACTTCAACCAGTATGCCGAGGAGATCAATCGCTTCTATGATCAGATCGATGCCTCGTTCTCTTAAAATCCTTAATGAATCACTTTTTTTGCCTCTTCGATTGACAATTATCATTAAAAAAATGCAGAAAGCTTTTCATCAGCTTTTATCCAAAACTTTTTTTTCTGATATTTGCGCCATTGAAAAAAATAATTGGACCCAATGAAACCCAAATCTTTATACAAAGCGCTGTTCGTTGCCTTTCTCTCCATTTTAACACTCTCCTGCAACGACACGCTCGATCAGGTAGGATTCTCCATCCAACCGGGAATGGATAGCCTCACCGTGGGTATCGACACGCTGCAATTGCAGTCACGCACCATCCAGCTCGACTCGATCTACGCCAGGACGACCAACCCGGTATTGGGTGAATATCTGGATCCGGTATTCGGGTCAATCAAATCGGGGTACATGGGTGAATTCTACCTGCCAAAAGATGCCGGATTTAAGCCGGGGGCTACCGTTGACTCGGTGAGGGTTGTTATCTCCTACACCACCCAGATGGGTGACTCATTGGCGCCCATGGAGCTATCGGTATATGAGCTGAACCAATCACTCAAGGGTATCAGTAACTACACACACATCAATCCGGAGGAATATGCCAACATGACAGAACCACTCGGTAAGAAGGTCTTCACTGGTAAAAATAATACCTACCACACCGAGTACTACACTTCAGGCTACACCACACAATCATACAAAGTATATGACATCCATGTCGATCTGCCAATGACCATCGGCGACCGTTTTCTCGATGAATACAACAAACCGGCACATGGGATGATGAGCGATCTGGACCAATTCAGGCAGTTCTTCCCCGGCCTCTACTTCACCACCAGCTTCGGGAAAAGCACCATCATCAATGTCAGTTTCACCTCCCTCAACGTACACTATCACTATACCGAAGCGGGGGGTTCTTCTACCGGTGAGGATACCGTTCGGACCGATGCCCTGCGGCTCTATATCACACCGGATGTGACACAGATCAACACCATCCGCAGCAGCAACCAGCAACTGTTGGAAGAGAATGACTCCCACACCTACGTGAAAAGCCCCGCAGGCGTGGTGACCGAGATCACTTTCCCTTTCAGCGAGATTCATCAGGAATTGAAATCAAGAGCACTCAATCTGGCCAACTTCACCCTCTACGCCCTGCCCGATGCAATGGAAAACCCGCTGGTGAAAATCTCACCTCCCGATTATCTGCTGCTGGTGAACCGTGACTCCCTGGCGGGTTTCTTTGAAAAAGGCAAGCTGCCGGACAACGTCACCAGTTTTCTCTCCAACCAGTTTGACGCCACAACCTACTCCTACGACTTCAACAACATCTCATCGATGATGAACTACTACAACCGGACGATGGGAGAGAACCCTGAAGACCTGGTTTACTATCTGATCCCGGTGGATGCAACCTTCTCCACCGTACAGCAGAGCTACTACTCGAGTGGAAGCCAGACGCTGACCGATCTGAACAACCAGATGTGGCCCACCGCAACCATGCTCGACAAGAGAGAAGGAAACCTGAAGATTGAGCTGATATTCAGCAACTATTGAGAAAAGCAGGCGCTACTTGCCCGCGGCTCAGAAAAGCGTTCCCTGCTCTCCCCTCCTCGACCGCCCCAGGTGAAGATAAGCCAGTTCTGTCACTTCACGTCCACGTGGTGTACGCTTGATGAACCCCTCCTTAATCAGAAACGGTTCGTACACCTCTTCGATGGTACCGGCATCATCACCCACCGCGGTGGCAATGGTGGTGATCCCTACAGGACCCCCGTTGAACTTATCGATGATGGTAAGCAGTATCTTGTTGTCCACCTCATCCAGCCCATACTTGTCAATGTTGAGTGCTTCCAGCGCATAGGTGGCGATGGCACGGTCGATGCGGCCATTCCCTTTCACCTGCGCAAAGTCACGCACACGTCTGAGCAGGGCGTTGGCCACCCGTGGCGTACCGCGACTGCGGGAAGCAATCTCCCCGGCCGCGTCGCGGTCGCACGCGATCTGCAGGATATCAGCCGAACGCATCACGATGCCGGTGAGTGTTTCCATGTCGTAATACTCCAGGTGCATGTTGATGCCAAAACGGGCACGCAGGGGACTGGTGAGCAGGCCGCTCCGGGTGGTGGCACCCACCAGTGTAAAAGGATTGAGATCGATCTGAATGGAGCGGGCGCTGGGTCCCTTGTCGATCACAATGTCGATGCGAAAATCCTCCATCGCGCTGTAGAGGTACTCCTCCACCACTGGCGAGAGACGGTGTATCTCATCGATGAAGAGCACATCGTTGGGTTCCAGCGAGGTGAGGATGCCTGCCAGGTCGCCCGGCTTGTCGAGCACCGGCCCCGAGGAGACACGGAAGCCTACCCCCAGCTCATTGGCGATGATGCTGGACAGGGTGGTCTTCCCCAGTCCGGGGGGACCATGCAGCAGCACATGATCGAGCGACTCGCCCCTCATGCGGGCGGCGCTGACGAAGATCTTCAGGTTCTCCACGATCTTCTCCTGGCCGCTGAAGCCATTGAAGGAGAGTGGACGCAGTGTGTTCTCCACCTCCCGCTCGCTCTCGGGCAAGATGCTTCTGCCCCGGATGTCAAATGATTCTTCTGTTGTCATTGTTCTGCTGCAAAGTGCAAATGTAGCTATTTCCCGCGACTTTTGGAAATAGCCTCCGCGTTGCGTTTCAATCCTTCAAATTTAGCCCTTTTAACGGCAGAGTGACGGAAAACATCTCGCCATCGCTCCTCATCCATCTCCAGCAGCTGCTCCAGGTCGAGCGACAGAAAATCGGCCGAAGGCATCAGTTCCGGGGTGCCATGCGGAGCGGCGTCACGGTTCCAGGGACAGACCTTCTGACAGATATCGCAGCCGTAAACGTTGTTTCTCAGGTTGGGAACAATATCGGGAGCAATCTCCCCCCTGTTCTCGATGGTCTGGTAGGAGATACACCTGGCACCGTTCAAACGGTAGGGTTTTTCGATGGCACCGGTGGGACAGGAGCGAAGACAGCGGGTACAGTCGCCGCAATTTTCAGCGACTGGTGTATCATGATCAAGCTCCATATTGATGATCAACTCCCCCAGGAAGAAATAGGAGCCCCTGCCGGGGATGATCAGCAGGGTATTCTTCCCGATGAAACCCAGCCCTGCCTGTGCCGCCCAGAAACGCTCCAGCACCGGTGCCGAATCGGTGAAGTACCGCCCCTTCACAGCAGGATCACGCTCCCGTATCCAGTCGTACAACGCGCGCAGTTTCTCACGCACCACATCGTGGTAATCCTTTCCATAAGCGTAATAGGCAAATTGCGGCACCTTGCCTGGGAGCTTCTGCGGAGGATAATAGTTGAGCGCCACGGAGATGATGGAACGTGCCCCCTCCACCAGCAACCGCGGATCCAGACGCTTGTCGATATTGCGTTCCAGGTAACCCATCGAGCCCTGGCAGTGATCACGCAGCCACTCCATGTAGCGCTCCTCCTCGCCGCTGTCGGTAGCACGGCAGATGCCGCAGGCATCAAAACCGAGATCCAAAGCCTGTTGTTTGATCTCTTCCGAAAAGCTCATCCTTTGCTCAATTTGCACCAAACGTACAAAAAAAAATGTTTTAAAAAAAGGGGATGCCAACCAATGTGTGCATCCAGCAACCAATCAGTTGGCCCAAAGAGTCAAAATCTGAAGAATGTTGCCTATTTTTGCAACAGCAACGTGCAACAGCAACCGCAACAGTACCCCATGACGGAACCAACCCTGAAGCATAAAACAACCGTTTCGCTTTTCTGGAGCTTTCTGGATAAGTTCGGACAGCAGCTCATCTACCTGGGCAGCAGCATCGTGCTGATGCGCATCCTGGACCCCTCGGAATATGGTCTGATCGGTGCGCTGGCGGTCTTTATCGCTTTCTCCACGCTACTGATAGACAGCGGCTTCACGCGTGCCTTGCTCAACAGGAAACAGATCTCCCCGGAAGAATACAGCACCGTGTTTTATTTCAACCTGGTCTTCAGCGGCATACTTTATCTGCTTCTCTTTGCAACGGCACCCTTCCTCGCGCAGTTGTTCCACGAGCCCCGCATAGCGCCGATTGCACGTATCCTTTTTCTTTCGCTGATACTCAACGCCGGAGGCATGATTCAGCAGACACTGCTCACCAAAAAGGCAGATTTCAGGGGACTCACCCGCCTGAATATCGGGGCACAGCTGATTGCCGTGACAGCCTCCATCGTGATGGCGGTAAATGGCTACGGCGTCTGGTCGCTGGTGACACAAACGGTGCTCTATGCCCTCTTCCGCACCCTTTTTCTATGGCTCTACTCCCGCTGGGTGCCGCTGCGGCAGTTCAGCCTGAAGCTGCTTCGTTCCTTTACAGGGCTAAGCAGCAAGCTGTTGCTCACCTCCCTGATCAGTGCTGTCTTCAACAATATCTACCCGGCCATCATCGCCTTCTTCTACCCCAACGCGATGCGGCAGGTGGGCTATTACAGTCAGGCGCTCAAATACCAGGAGATCCCCTACACCATTCTCTCAAACACCTTCCGCACGGTATCGATGCTGATCCTGCCCGAGATCAACGAGCAGACGGAGCGACTGCACCGCGTGGTGAGCAAGATGATGAAGTCACTCGCTTTCCTCTCTTTCCCGATTGGATTCCTGATGATTCTGATCGCTGAACCTACCTTTGTTTTTCTGTTCAAAGATAAATGGTTGCCGGCTGTTCCCTATTTTCAGGTGTTGTGCCTTGCCGGAATGGTCTCACCCTTTGCTTTCGTACTGAATGAGCTGTTTATAGCGCGGGAAAAAGCAAACTACTTTCTCGGTGTGGAAATAATCCGGCGGGGAATACTGGTTTTGCTGATCGCCCTGCTTTTCCGCTATGGCATCATGGGCCTGGCAGCAAGCTGGGTCATCTACACATGGATCACCCTGATCATCTCTCTTGTTTTAACCCGTAAGCTCATCAGTTATACGCTGACCGACTTTGTAAAGGATGCCTTTCCTTACGCGATACTGGCCTTTGTGAGCGTGACAGCCGGCTATTTCATCACCCGGGATATTGAGGAGAATTTGCCCTTTATGCTGGTAAATGTAATTGTGTCGGGGTTGCTTTATTTGCTGTTATGCGGCATGTTCAAGCTGGAGATGACCCGGGAGATCGGGCAATGGTTATCTACAAAAAAAGAGAAATGATGATATGAGAAAAATAATCGGTACGCTGCACTACAAAATCCGTTCCCGGTGGATCACCTTCACCCACCAAAAGAAGCAGCAAAGGGTACGGCAGATGATCCTGTCGTATTACGCACAGCATCCGCCCCGGGAGAAGGAAATTCAGGAGGCGGTCACTTATCTTTCGGGGCATACACTCACTACCTTCTACGGGACCTTTCAGGAAAAGTATCACGCCGATGAGGTATCCGTATGCACCGACGCTGCAATCGGGTTGCCCTATGTGATGGTGGAGGGGAAAAAGCTTTTTTTCAAACGCTCGCATAACAAACGAACGGTACAGCTGCTTTACAATGCCTTACGCATAGAGCAGGACAAGGATGCCCCACACTGTTATATCGATCCTGCATTCCGGATCCATCATGAGGAGGTACTGGCAGATGTGGGGTGTGCAGAGGGATACTTTTCACTGCTGCATATGGAAGATCTGAAGCATGTATATCTTTTTGAACAGGACCCGGAGTGGGTCGAAGCGCTGGAGGCTACCTTTGCTCCCTGGAAAGATAAAGTGTCCATCATCCCCGCTTTTGTTTCTGACCAGAACGGCAATGGCCATATCAGCCTCGATCACTACTTTGTGCAGCATCCGGAAAAGCCCGATTTTTATAAAATAGATGTGGAGGGTGCCGAAGGTGCGGTGTTGCAGGGAATGAAAAGGCTACTGCTTGAGAAACCGGTGAAGATTGCCCTTTGCACCTATCATCATCAGGAAGATTTTGAGATTTTCAGCCGCTTCTTTACGCAAAACGGATTCAGTCATCGTCCCAATCCGGGCGTGATGATTTATCAGAATGATCTGGATCATATCGCTCCTCCTTTTTTTCGCAAATGCCTGATCAAAGCCACGAGTAACCATGTCTGAATCATCCCGGCCCCTTCCTTCCGTTTGCATCATCATTGTCTCCTATAACTTTGAGCCATGGATTCACCGCTGTCTGCCCTCCGTGGAGGCATCTCTCCTGCCGGCAACCGTCCTGGTGATTGACAATGGCTCCGGCGATGCCACCTGCCAAATCATCCGGGACAAATACCCGGGTGTGGAGCTGATTGAAACCCATGAAAACCTGGGATTCGGGAGGGCCAACAACATCGGCATACAACGCGCCATGGAAAGAGGATTCGATTATCTGTTCCTGCTCAACCAGGATGCATGGATAGAGCCCGACACGTTGGGCAAGCTGGTAGATGCAGCCGAAAAGAACAAAGCGTACGGAATATTGTCGCCGGTACATCTGAATGGAAAGGGCGATGCCACCGACTTCGGTTTTTCCCAATACACCGGATTAAAAAACAGGGAAGAAGCGGAGCAGCTTACCGAAGAGGTGACACCCTACCCTTTTATCAACGCAGCCATGTGGCTGATTCCGGTCTCCGTGATCAAGGAAACAGGTAGTTTCGCGCCGCTGTTCACACATTACGGTGAAGACCGCAACCTGGTACAGCGAATAGAAAAGAGGGGGTACCGGTTAGGTCTGGTAAAATCGGCATTCGGTTATCACGACAGGGAAGCTCGACCGGTGAGCCGCGAACAATATTTCGAGGCCGAGTATGTATATTTTTTAACTGAGGCAGTCAACCCGTTTTACTCCCCGCTGAAGGCGATAGCCTACAGCCTGCTGGCCGCACTGAAGAAAGCGTGGAAAGCGCTGCTCTCGGGCAACGGCAGCGATTGTATCGCCTATCTCGTTGTGGCATTCCGTCTTGCAGGCAAAGGCAGATCCATTCATCGCACCCGCGTGGAAACCAACGTTACGCGAAGATGAAATCAAGCTGTTTCCTGTCCAGATTTGCCCGTGCCACCTGAATGGAAACGGGTTGTCCCAGGCGATATTCCCGCTTTTTACGTCGTCCGATCAACCGGTAGTTTTTTTCGTCCAGCTCATAAAAGTCGTCATCCAGTTCCCGGATAGGGATCATTCCTTCACACTTGTTTTCGTTGATCTCCACATAAACGCCCCACTCGGTGATGCCGGAGATCACCCCGTCATACACCTTGCCAATCTTATCGGACATGAACTCCACCTGTTTATACTTGATGGAGTCACGCTCGGCTTTGGAAGCTACCTGCTCCATCTGCGAACTGTGCTTACACGCCTCCTCCAGCTCTGCCTGATTCACGCTCTTGCCTCCTGCCTGGTAATGCTCCAGCAGACGGTGTACCATCATGTCGGGGTAGCGGCGAATGGGTGAAGTGAAGTGCGTGTAGTAATCGAATGCCAATCCGTAGTGCCCCACATTCTTGGTGGAGTAGATCGCCTTCGTCATGGTGCGGATGGCAATGGTCTCCACCAGGTTCTCCTCAGGACGTCCCTGCACCTTGTCGAGCAGCGCATTGATGCTCTTGGCCACCTCGATCCGGGATCCTTCCGGTTTGATTTTATGGCCGAAGCGAAGGATAAAATTGTTGAGCGTATCCAGCTTCTCCGGATCGGGGATGTCATGTATCCGGTAAACAAATGTAGGGGCTTTCCTTCCCCTGGGAGCTTTACCAATTGCCTCTGCCACGGTCTTGTTGGCCAGCAGCATAAACTCCTCGATCAGGTGGTTGGCCTCTTTCGACTCCTTGAAATAGACACCCAGCGGTTTCCCCTTTTCGTCGAGGTTAAACTTCACCTCATATCGTTCAAAGTTGATCGCCCCCGCGGCAAAGCGGCGCTCGCGCAGCTGGGTGGCCAGGTCGTTGAGCCGGAGGATCTCCGTGGAGAAATCGCCTTTACCGGTCTCGATCACCGCCTGTGCATCTTCGTAGGTGAGACGGCTGTCCGACTTAATCACAGTGCGGACAATGCGCGATCCTTTTACCTCCGCCTTGTCGTTGAGGGTGAAGATCACCGAGAAGCAGAGCTTCTCCTCCTGTGGTCGCAATGAGCAGAGTTCATTACTGAGTCGCTCCGGCAACATGGGGATGGTGCGGTCGACCAGATAGATGGAGGTGGCACGGTTCACCGCCTCCCGGTCCACCGGGTCACCCGGCTTCACATAGTGCGTCACATCTGCGATATGGACACCCACCTCCCACTCCCTGGGTGATAGCTGCCGCAAGGAGAGCGCATCATCAAAATCCTTCGCATCCTTCGGATCGATGGTGATGGTGAACACATCCCGGAAATCCTCCCTCCTGGAGATCTCCTCCCTGCTGATCTTGTCGGGAATCTGCGCTGCATACTTTTCTACCTCTTCCGGGTACTTATAGGGCAAATCATACTGCGCCAGGATGGCATGCATCTCGGTGTCGTTCTGTCCCGGCTTACCCAGGATATCGATTACCTTACCCACCGGGTTATTGGCCTTTTCCGGCCACTCCACGATCTCTACCAGCACCTTGTCACCATTGCCGGCACCGTTGAGATCCTCATTTGGGATAAAGATGTCGTTGGAGAGGTACTTGCTGTCCATCACCAGGAAAGCGAAATGTTTCTGCACCTCCAACACCCCCACGAAACGACTCTGGGTGTGCTCCAGGATCTCCACCACCGTACCCTCGGTATCGGCTCGCTTGCGCTTGGCCAGCAACTGCACACGCACGCGATCGCCGTTCATGGCATGCTTGCTGTTCCGCTCGGGGATATAGATGATGTTCCCGTCATCATCGGGCACGAAGAAGTTCTTGCCGTTGCTTCGTCGCTCGAAGCGTCCCTCCAGCATCAGACCACGGTTGTTGATGCGGTACCTGCCGCGGGAGGACTCCAGCAGAACATCATCGTCGCGTAACTTATCCAGCACTTTGAGCAACTGACGCCGCCCCTCTTCACCACTCACGTTCAGTGCCGCGGCGATCTGTTTGTAGTTATATTGCTTGTCGTTATTCTCAGAAAGAAATCGTGTAACGGATGTGATCAGTTCCTTCTTCCGCGGTTTGTTCTCTACGTAAGAAGATGTTTTTCTACTCATAATAAATCTCTGTTGTTTTTTATTTAGAACAATTGAACCCATTTTTAGTTAACGCAAGGTAACAAAAAAAATGATTAAAAGCGGGCAGATGGGGTATTTTCATGAAGATATCGCTATTTTTGCAGAAGAGATGCAGAAAGCAATGAACAATCAAAGAATCCTCATCACCGGTGCCAGTGGTTTCATTGGCAGCACCATCACCGATCAGGCACTTGAACTGGGATATGAAACCTGGGCCGGTATCCGTTCCGGCAGCAGTCGCCGTTATCTGCAGGATAAACGACTCCGGCTGATTGAACTCCGGTACGATGACCCGATGAAACTCACCCAACAATTTCGTGAGTTGGTGAATCAGTCGGGTTCATTTGATGCCGTGATCCATGTGGCAGGTCTCACCAAGGCAAAACGCCTGGATGATTTCGACAGGGTGAACTACCTGTACACCCGACAACTGGCAGAGGCTCTGCAGGCAACCGGCGCACTCACAGGCACGTTCGTGCTGCTCAGTTCATTGAGCGTGATGGGACCGGGAGATGAAAAGGGGTACACCCCTTTCAGCATGGAGAGTGAGCCCCGTCCCAATACCGCCTATGGAAGAAGCAAGCTTAAAGCAGAGCAATTTCTGGTCAGCCAGCAAAGCTTTCCCTGGTTGATCATCCGTCCCACCGGGGTCTATGGACCGCGCGACAGAGATTATCTGATCCTGATGAAAGCGGTGAAAAACGGTCTGGATGTGGGTGCAGGCTTCCGTAAGCAACTTCTCACCTTTATTCATAGTCAGGACCTGGCAGCGGTGATCTTCACGCTCCTGGCGAAGGGGATCAAAAACAAATGTTATTTCGTTGCCGATGGCGACAGCTATACAGACAGTGAATTCAATGCCATCGTAAAGGAGGCGCTGGGGAAGAAGAGCGTGATCCGGCTGAAGCTCCCTCTCTGGCTGGTAAAGCCGGCCGCCTTTGTGAGCGGTCGTCTGTCGGCACTGATGGGCAGGACAACTACGTTCAACAGCGACAAATACCACATCATGAAGCAGCGCAACTGGACCTGTGATGTGACACCCCTGCAGCAAGATATTGGTTTCACCCCACGTTGGAGGCTGAGAGAGGGTGTTAAGATGACCGTGGAGTGGTACCGCAAAGAGGGATGGCTCTGACCAGAGCCTTCATCTGCAAGTGAATTTAAGGATGGAGGTGCACGCGGTATCTATTTTATTTTGTACTTTTGTTGTTTACATGGCCGGTTGGTGGTCAGCAAAGTGTAATGAACGAAAACGATGAAGATAGCACTGATAGGATACGGGAAAATGGGGCATGAGATTGAACGCATCGCCCTGGAGAGAGGACATGAGATCGTCTGCAGGATTGATATTGGCGGAGAGGATAAGTTCACTTCACCCGAATTTGGGAGCGCAGAGGTGGCGATTGAGTTCACCTCACCACAGAGTGCAATACAGAACTACAGGAGAGCATTCGCGGCGGGTGTGCCGGTGGTATCCGGGACAACGGGATGGCTCGAACGGCTGGATGAGATCAGGGAGGAGTGCGAAAAAAATGGGAAGACCTTCTTCTACGCCTCAAATTTCAGCCTGGGTGTCAATATTTTCTTCGCACTGAACAGCTACCTGGCAAAGATCATGAACCGCTTCACCGATTATGAGGTGAGCATAGAGGAGACCCATCACATTCACAAGCAGGATGCCCCCAGTGGCACCGCCATCACCCTGGCCGAGGGGATCATTGAACAGCTGGATTACAAAGAGAAGTGGGTGCTGGGAGAAAAAACTGCTCCCGGCGAGCTTCCCATAAAAGCATTCCGCGAGGATGAAGTGCCCGGTATCCACACCGTTATCTATGAATCGGTAAGTGATGCCATCCGCATCACCCACGATGCGAAGAACCGCTCCGGATTTGCATTGGGAGCGGTATTGGCTGCGGAGTTCACCAGAGGCAGGAAAGGGTTCCTCGGCATGAAAGATATGCTGGGCGCACTATAATCAGATATTACAAGCATTGACCACTATGACATTCAATCAACGTGTTTCATCGGCAACCCGCCATCAATGGTTCTGGTTTACCGTCTGGGTTGTCGTAACCCTGCTCTTCTCGGTATGGGCCGGATCACCCTGGATACTGCTTTTCATTCTCCTCTTCTTTGATAGTTACATCACCAAGTTCATCCCCTGGTCATTCTGGAAGAAATCGAAGAACAACACTTTCCGCAAGACCATGGAGTGGGTAGATGCCATCCTCTTCGCGCTGATAGCAGTTTACTTCATCAACACTTTCTTCTTCCAGAACTACCAGATCCCCAGCTCCTCGCTTGAGAAGTCGCTCCTGGTAGGTGATTTCCTGGCGGTAAGCAAACTGAGTTACGGTCCCCGTGCACCCATCACCCCCCTCTCTTTCCCCTTGGCACAGCATACCATGCCGGTGGTGGGCGGCAAGTCTTACATCGAAAAACCCCAATGGAAGTACAAACGGCTGAAGGGGTTCGGAAAGGTGGAGCGAAACGATATCGTGGTCTTTAACTTCCCCACCGGCGACACCGTGGCACTCAACATGCAGGGGGTCGATTTCTATACCCTCTCAAAGCTCAATGCCAACGGCAGCGCGGGGGTGAGATCGGACCGGCGTACCTATGGAGAAATTGTCTATCGCCCGGTGGACCGGCGTGAAAACTATGTGAAACGATGTATCGGTCTTCCCGGCGAGACCATCGCCCTGAGGAACGACAGTGTGTTTATTGACGGCACCT
>WOYT01000051.1 GCA_011620695.1 Proteiniphilum sp. | reverse complement strand
GAACTAAGAACTAAGAACTAAGAACTAAGAACTAAGAACTAAGAACTAAGAACTATGAACTATGAACTAAGAACTATGAACTATGAACCAAAAAGCATACAGCTTAAAAACTATTATGATGAAACTACAAGACCTGACTATCAAACAATTTCTCGACAAAACCGCTGCCAATGAGGCTGTCCCCGGTGGCGGAAGCAATGCTGCACTCAATGCTGCAATGGCGACAGCGCTGACCGAGATGGTGGCCAATCTCACCATCGGTAGAAAAAAGTATGCCGCGGTAGATGAACGAATGCGTGAGATCGCCGCGGTGATGTCGCTTCAACGGAGCTGCTTTCTGGAAGATATCGACCGCGATGCGGAGGCCTACCGCCTGGTGATGGAGGCCTACCGGTTGCCCAGGGAGACGGAGGAGCAGCAGCTGCTGCGTGACGAAAAAATAGAGGAGGCAACCAAGAGTGCCTCACTGGTTCCGATGGAGGTGGCAGAGAGAGCTTTCCCCCTTTTGGAACTGATGCAGGAGACACTGCAGAAAGGGAACTCCAACGCGGCGACCGACGGTCTGGTGGGACTGATGAACTGCCGCACCGCCATCCTGAGCGCGCTGCTCAACGTGCGCATCAACCTGGGAGGCATCGGTGACCAGGCATTTGTCAGCGCGATGACCGCGAAGTGCAACCGGTTGGAGAAAATGACCATGGAGATAGAAACAGCAGCAATTGAACAGTTTAAACCGACACGCTAAATGAAAAATATTTATTTGATTGGCAGGGGAGAGCTCACCATCCCGGACCTGCAACGTATCATCACTGAAAACATCAAAGTTGAGCTGGCGCCTGAGGCGATCGAACGGATTCAACGATGCCGTGATTACCTCGACCGTAAAATGGAAACACAAAAAGAACCAATCTATGGGATCACCACCGGCTTCGGATCCCTCTGTGACCGCAACATCTCCGGGGAGGATCTTAACATACTGCAGGAGAACCTGGTCAAATCGCATGCCTGCAGCGTAGGAAACGAGGTGGCTCCGCTGATCGTCAAGCTGATGTTCCTGCTCAAGGCACATGCGCTCTCGCTGGGTTACAGCGGGGTGCAGGTGGCCACCGTGCAGCGGATGCTCGACCTTTTCAACAACGATATCCTGCCGGTGGTCTATGACAAGGGATCGCTGGGTGCGTCGGGCGACCTGGCGCCGCTGGCCAACCTCTTTCTTCCGTTGATCGGGGTGGGGGATGTCTTCTACAAGGGACAAAAACGCGATATTGGGGCGGTACTGGATGAGTTCGGCTGGAGCCCCATACACCTCAAGAGCAAGGAGGGGCTGGCGCTGCTCAACGGCACCCAGTTCATGTCGGCACATGGCGTTTACGCCATTATGAAAGCGAAGAGGCTCTCCAAACGAGCCGACCTGATCGCTGCCATCTCACTCGATGCCTACGACGGTCACCTCGAACCGTTCGACGAGCGCCTCCACCAGATCCGTCCCCACCGTGGGCAGCAGGAGACCAGCCGTAACATTCGACGCTTTCTGAAAGGGAGCGAGCTGATCACCCGCGAGAAGCAGCACCTGCAGGATCCCTATTCCTTCCGTTGCGTGCCGCAGGTGCATGGCGCCACCAAGGATGCAATCGATTACGTGGAGCAGGTGGTGGTGACCGAGATCAACTCGGTGACCGATAACCCTACCATCTTCCCCGATGACGATGAGATCATCTCCGGCGGTAACTTCCACGGTCAGCCGCTGGCCATCGCCTTCGACTTCCTCGCTATCGCCCTGGCAGAGCTGGGCAACATCTCCGAACGACGCACGGCACAGCTGATCCTGGGCAAACGGGATCTGCCCGAGTTCCTGGTGGCCAGCCCCGGCCTTAACTCCGGCTTCATGATACCACAGTATGTCGCTGCATCGGTGGTGAGCCAGAACAAGATGTATAGCTACGCTGCCAGCACCGACTCCATCGTCTCTTCCAACGGACAGGAGGACCATGTGAGCATGGGTGCCACCTCGGCCATCAAGCTGCTCCCGTTGATGGATAACCTTGACACCATCCTCTCCATCGAGCTGATGAACGCTGTACAGGCACTCGACTTTCGTCGTCCCCTGCGCTCTTCACCGCTCATCGAGAAAGTGGTGAAAGCATACCGCAAGGAGGTGCCATTCATTGAGGAGGATATCGTGATGTACAAAGAGATTCGCAAGACGGTCACTTTTCTGAACCGCCTCGAGGTGGATGAACTCTGAGAGCCAATTTATTTGTTAAAACCGAGGTGAAAAAAGATAGCTTTATGTATCTTTGCAGCTTCACATGATCAATTTCACATAACAACAAACCTATAACAACTGACGAAATGGTAGAGAATTTGAGGAAATCGCTCAGGGATTCTGCAGCGGCACGATGGAGCGCACTGCTCATTGTCTCCTTCACAATGATGTGCGGATACTTTTTAACGGATATCATGGCTCCGTTGGCCGGCCTGCTGGAGGGACAGCTGGGCTGGTCGCGTGCGGAATATGGTACCTTCACCAGCGCATACGGATGGTTTAACGTCTTCCTGTTGATGCTGATCTTAGGCGGGATCATCCTCGACAAGCTGGGAGTGCGTATTACGGGAGTGGGGGCAGCCGCGGTGATGGTAATAGGCTCTGCCATAAAGTATTGGGCCATATCTAACGTTGCATTGCGGGGTCAGACGCTTTTCGGACTGGACGCGCAGGTATTCTGGGCAAGCATTGGCTTCGCAGTCTTTGCCGTGGGCGTAGAAGTTGCCGGTATTACCGTCTCAAAGATTATCGTGAAATGGTTCAAGGGGAAGGAACTGGCCACTGCTATGGGCATGCAGGTAGCCATGGCCAGGATAGGTACCGCGCTGGCGCTGGGTTTCTCCATTCCCATTGCCAAAGCTACGGGTGTGATCGATGTCTCCCGCCCGTTGCTGATCGCGCTGATCGGACTCTGTATCGGTTTGATCGCTTTCTTCGTGTATGTGGTGATGGACAACAAGCTGGATACATCAGAAGCCACCGGAGTGGAGGAAGAGAAAAATCCGGAGGATGAATTCAAGCTGTCGGATATCGGAAAGATATTGGGTAACAAGGGATGGTGGTACATTGCCATTCTGTGTGTACTTTTCTACTCGGCTGTATTCCCTTTCCTGAAATATGCCACTGACCTGATGGTCAATAAATTTGGGGTGGAAGAAGATCTCGCCGGTTTGATCCCCATGTTGCTGCCTTTCGGGAATATTCTGCTGACGCCGCTCTTCGGGGGTATTTACGATAAAAAAGGAAAAGGGGCGACCATCATGATCATCGGAGCCAGTCTGCTGATCATTGTACATGCCCTCTTCTCCATACCCGGATTGAACAGCTGGATCTTTGCCATGGTGCTGGTCGTATTCCTGGGTATCGCCTTTTCACTGGTGCCTTCGGCCATGTGGCCCTCGGTACCGAAGATCGTACCGGAAAAACGACTGGGGACCGCCTATTCGCTGATTTTCTGGGTACAGAACTGGGGATTAATGGGTGTGCCCCTTTTAATCGGCTGGGTGCTGGAGAAGTACTGCGTGACGGGACAAACGGTGCGCAACGGATTGACCGTGAACACGTATGATTATACAATCCCGATGCTGATCTTCACCAGCTTCGGCGTACTGGCTCTGGTCTTTGCCTTCCTGCTGAAAGCGGAAGATAAAAAGAAAGGGTACGGACTGGAATCACCCAATATGCAGAAATAGTCGCAGGATGGGAAAGTGATTGTGAACGGGACGCTGCTGGCGCGGCTTTGCATTTATATATTTACACCAAAAATATATCCCACAAGGGCAGATAATCCCATCGCCACCGTTCCCCAGATAACAATCCGGAACACACCCTTTTTTATGCTTGATCCTCCTGTTTTGGCTGACACTGCACCCAATATAGCAAGCGCTATAATTGTAAAAACGTATAAAGAATATACCATATTGGATAAAGGGACAAACAAGACAACCAAAAGAGGGAGCACTCCTCCGGCCAAAAAGGAAGCGCAGGAAGCCAAAGCAGCCTGAATAGGGTTAGCCTGGCTCATTTCGTTGATGCCCAGTTCATCTCTCACATGAGCACCCAAAGCATCTTTTTCCATCAATTCTTTGGCAACCAAACCGGCTGTTTCTTTTTTTAAGCCACGCCGCTCATATATTTCTGCCAGAATCTTTAATTCAACATCAGGCATATCGTTTATTTCCTGTCTCTCTCTTTCGATATCCGCTTTTTCAATATCAGTTTGCGAACTGACGGATACATACTCACCGGCAGCCATTGAAATTGCACCGGCTACCAGGCCGGCAACAGCTGCCAGTAAAACAGGAGCTCTTTCTGAATTGGCGGCTGCAACACCAATGGCAAGACTTGAAATAGAAATTATTCCATCATTTGCCCCTAACACAGCAGCTCTGAGCCAGTTACTACGACCTATAAAATGGCTGTCTAAATAGTTGTCAATCGTGATTGTTTTATTTTCCATTTCATTTGTTCATTTATAGCGTAATTATCAGCAGGATGCAATTGTTCATTTTATAACGGGATCAGGTACGCCGCGTAGATATGGCTCGCCAGTCCCAAAAGCACGAAGAGATGAAAAACGGCGTGGACAAACTCCCGTCTGGCAGTAGCATAGATTACAGCTCCGGCAATGTAGAAGAGACCGCCAACAAGCAGCCAGATCACCGTATCGATGGCATCGGCTGCCCGCGCAACTTCTATCAGCGGCTTAAAGGCGATCAAGACGATGAGGCCCATCAGCACATAGGAGGCGGTCTTGAGGTTACTGTTCCGCTTTAGCGGACGGAAGCTGATGAGGATGCCGGTGAGGGCGATCAGCCAGACCACACCGAAGATGAGCCAGCTCAAGTAAGGTTCCTCCCGAAGGAGTATCAGTGTGAAAGGGGAGTAGCTGGCCGCGATCAGCAGGTAGATGGCCGCATGGTCGTAGTGGCGCAGTTTCGCCTTTCGTAGTGGCTCCTGCACGTAGTGGTAGAGAGTGGAGGCACCCATACAGCCAATCATCCCCAGTCCGAAGAGCAGATATGCCACTACCGCTCTCTGGTTGCCCGCCACGACGGCTCTTCCAATCAGCAGGAACGCGCCCGCAACTCCCATCAGTAGCCCCAGCGCGTGTGTCAGGTAATTGGCTTGCTCTTCCCTTTTGGTATAAAATTTCTCTTTGGACATGCAATAGGTTTGATTGTAACGTAAAGGTACAACAAAATCCTGACAAAAAGTCA
>WOYT01000073.1 GCA_011620695.1 Proteiniphilum sp. | reverse complement strand
CAATAAATTAGATTTAAACCGGTGAAGGGTCAATGATGTTGAATTTATTGTTAATAATCAGGTTTAATACAGTTTTAATAGATTGTAAATGAGTAATAAAAAGAAATTATATGAAGTATAAATTTCTCTTCGATACATTTGGATAAGCTCTTATCAGTGCCCATATTTTACAAATGTTCCCTATTTTGTTTAGATTTGTAATTTACATATCTATTTCATGAATCGCTGCACTTGTAAATTATTATTCATACATTTGTGAATCCTTTGGTCACGTGCATAAATATGGATTCAACCTGAAACAGTGAAGCTATGAAGGATCGCATTAAAAAGATCATGGAAATCGAGCATCTGACCCCGACTCGGTTTGCTGACCGGCTACAGATTAACCGTGCAGTCATCTCTCATATCCTGAACGGGAGGAACAATCCAAGCCTGGACGTGGTGACAAAGATTTTGGGGGAGATGGAGTATATCAATCCCGAGTGGCTGCTGAATGGCACCGGTTCCATCTATAAAGAAGGGATCAATCCCGACAGCATCAAAAAAGAGCCCGATTTGTTTCATCAGCGTGAGCCAGAACAGCCGGTGAGAGAGGTGCAAACCAATGATGAGCAGGAAATGCTGGTTAATGAGCTCCCCGGAAAGGATAAAAGTGCTGATGATAAGAGGATTTCATCCGTTCAGAAGCATGAAAAAAAAATCACGCAAATAATCATCTATTACAACGACAACACTTTTGAGACATTTGTACCACCCCGGCAATAGCAGCTATGTCTCACTTTTGCATCTCCGTCACATCGGTTACCTTTGAAGATGGGTTGTTCCCAATTTTGCTTTCCATTCTTCATATTTGAAATTTATGATGTACTTTTGTAGTAAACAAAGCAAGGATTCCGATGAAGCAACTCGATTTCACCGTTCGTTCAAATGAACAACTGAATGATCAGACCCATCTGTTAAAGGTTGCCCCTTGGGGCAATGAGCAACTGCCGGAGATGCTCCCGGGGCAGTTTGTGCAGATTCTGGTAGAGAATGCACCACATACATTCCTGAGAAGACCCGTTTCGATCAACTTCATTGTTCCTGAAAAGAACGAAATATGGCTGTTGGTAGAGGCTGTGGGTGAAGGGACCCGCAAGATCTGCGAAATGAGAAGCGGTGAGAGACTTAACCTGCTCCTACCGCTGGGGAACAGCTTCACGATCCCATCGATACCAGGAAATTATCTCCTGGTGGGTGGCGGCGTAGGTACGGCTCCGCTCCTTTTCCTGGCAAAGAAGCTCCATGAGAGTGGATATAGCGCTGATTTCCTGCTGGGAGGAGCATCCGAAAAAAACATCCTGCAGCGATCAGATTTTAAAAAGTATGGCACACTTTATTACACAACCGAAGATGGTTCACTCGGTGAGAAAGGATATGTGACCCATCACTCACTGTTGCAGGATAAAAAATATGACTTCATCTTCACCTGCGGCCCCAAACCGATGATGGTGGCGGTGGCACGCTACGCCAGGGAGAGAGCGATCGGCTGTGAGGTATCACTCGAGAACCTGATGGCCTGCGGCTTTGGTGCATGCCTCTGCTGCGTGGAAAAGACAAAACGGGGTCACATCTGTGCCTGCACCGAGGGACCGGTATTTGACATAAATGAATTGACATGGCTCGATTAGAAATAACAATTGGCGGCATGAAGCTGCGCAACCCGGTGACAACCGCTTCCGGTACGTTCGGATATGGTACGGAATATACCGATTTCATGGATCTGGGGCGGATAGGTGGCATTTTTGTGAAAGGAACCACCCTGGAGCCGCGACAAGGCAACGACTACCCCAGGATGGCGGAGACACCCTCCGGCATGCTCAACGCCGTTGGTCTCCAGAACAAGGGGGTGGATTATTTCGTGGAGCAGATCTACCCGGTCATAAAGGATTACAACACCCACATGATCGTCAACGTATCAGGCTCTACCGTTGAAGATTATGTAGCATGCAGCGAGAAGCTGGTGGGACTGGAGAAGATCCCTGCCATTGAACTCAACATCTCCTGCCCCAACGTGAAAGAAGGAGGTATGGCTTTCGGTACCTCCTGCTCTTCGGCAGCTCAGGTCACCAGGGCGGTAAGGGATGTATTTCCCGGTACCCTGATCGTAAAACTTTCACCCAACGTGACCGACATCACGGAGATCGCCCGCGCGGTGGAGGCGGAGGGTGCCGATTCGGTATCACTTGTAAACACTTTCCTGGGAATGGCCATTGATGCTGAGAACAGACGACCGAAACTCTCAACCGTGACCGGGGGGCTCTCCGGTCCCTGCATCAAACCCATCGCACTGCGGATGGTTTGGCAGGTTTATCACGCGGTATCCATACCGGTGATCGGCATGGGAGGTATCTGCAATTGGCAGGATGCCATTGAATTCATCCTGGCTGGCGCCACCGCTCTGCAGGTGGGGACCTATAACTTTATCGACCCCTCAGCTTCTGTCAAGATTGTGGAAGGAATCGAGGAGTACCTGTTGCGACATCAGATCGATTCGGTGACCGACCTGATTGGAGCCCTGGAGATATCCTGAGAATGTCAAAATGTAGTTTTTTACGGGAATATTTTTGACAAAATGAATATTTGTCCTATCTTTGTCCTCCCAAATTGATTCATAATAGATAGATCACATGTCAAAATTGCAAATTCCTGATGGCTATACACCGCTGTTGAATCTCAAACAGACCGAGATGGGAATCAAGAGCATCAAGGATTTTTTCCAGATCAATCTCTCCTCAGAGCTTCGTCTGCGGAGAGTCACTGCCCCACTGTTCGTGGAGAGCGGTACCGGGATCAATGATGACCTGAACGGTGTGGAACGACCGGTACGTTTTCCCATCAGGGATATGAACGACAAGCATGCCGAGATCGTACATTCGCTGGCCAAATGGAAACGGTTGACACTGGCAGAATATGAGATTGAAGAAGGGTTTGGCATCTACACCGATATGAATGCCATCAGGGCTGATGAAGAACTGGATAACCTGCATTCACTCTATGTGGACCAATGGGATTGGGAACTGGTGATCGGTGAGCAGGATCGTACGGTGGAGTTCCTCAAGAATATAGTCAGAAGGATCTATGCTGCCATGTTGCGAACCGAATACCTGGTCTATGAGCTCTTTCCTGCCATCACCCCCCAGCTGCCGCCGGAGATCACCTTTATTCATGCTGAAGAGCTGCTGCAACGCTATCCAACCCTCGATGCCAAGCAGCGGGAAGATGCCATCACGAATTTGTTCGGGGCGGTCTTCATCATCGGAATCGGTGCCCCCCTGAGCAACGGTGAACCGCACGACGGCCGGGCTCCCGATTATGATGACTGGAGCACGATTGGTGAGGATGGTTACCCCGGACTGAATGGTGATCTGCTGGTATGGAACCCGGTACTGAAGAAATCGATTGAGCTATCCTCCATGGGGATCCGGGTTGATGCCACTGCACTGGCCTACCAGCTCAAGGTACGCGACAAGGAGGAGCGTCTTTCGCTATACTTCCACAAACGACTGATGAACAATGAGTTGCCGCTATCCATCGGGGGCGGCATCGGTCAGTCGCGCCTTTGCATGTATTATCTCCGCAAGGCGCATATCGGTGAGATCCAGGCAAGCCTCTGGCCCCGTGAAATGCGTGAGCAGGCTAAAGAACAGGGGGTATTCCTCATCTGACATTGCATTGCATCGGTAAAAATGATTTGAGAATCTCTCCCTGTTTGGGAGGGATTTTTCTTTGTATATTGGGAAGGTTTGTCTATTTTCGCAGTGAGTTAATCGCATGATCATATGGATGTGAAAATAGAAGAGAGCTGGAAGAGGGTGTTGCAGGATGAGTTTGAGCAGCCCTATTTCGAGCAGCTGACCCGCTTTGTACGTCAGGCTTATCGTACCTCGACCATCTATCCCCCGGCAAAAATGATCTTCAGAGCTTTTGACAGCTGTCCCTTTCACCAGGTGAAAGTGGTGATCGTGGGGCAGGATCCCTATCACCAGCCGGGACAGGCGCATGGTCTCTGTTTCTCGGTCTCTGATGGAGTCCCCTTTCCTCCCTCCCTGCAGAATATATTCAGGGAGCTACAGTCCGACCTGGGCAAACCGATCCCCGCTTCGGGTAACCTGGAAAAGTGGGCAAGAGAGGGTGTGCTCCTGCTCAATGCAATCCTCACGGTGCAGGCCAACAGGGCAGGATCACACCAGGGTAAAGGATGGGAACGGTTTACCGACACGGTCATCCGCCGGCTGGCAGCTGAACGGGAGCACCTGGTCTTTATGCTTTGGGGTGCTTATGCACAACGAAAAGGGGAGGGGATAGATGCGAATAAGCATCTTCTGCTTAAATCACCACACCCTTCGCCTCTCTCTGCCCACCGTGGTTTCTTTGGAAACAACCATTTTAGCAAGGCCAATGCCTACCTGGAGGCTCACGGGAAGCAACCCATCGCGTGGTGATCACCATTCTGGTTGAGGCAGGAAGATCTTTTGATCATCCCACACTTCCCTCAAGGGTGATTTGCAGGAGCTTCTGCGCCTCGACTGCAAACTCCATGGGGAGCTTGTTCACCACTTCTTTCACATAACCGTTCACAATCAAGCCAATGGCCTCCTCTTCACCCAATCCCCGCTGGTTACAGTAGAAGATCTGATCTTCACTGATCTTGGAGGTGGTTGCTTCATGTTCCAGGATGGCAGACGGGTTCTGGATATCGGTATAGGGAAAGGTATGGGCGCCACAGTGGTCGGTCAGCAGCAGACTGTCGCACTGTGAATGGTTGCGGGCATTATCCGCTTTCCTGGTCACTTTCACCAGTCCCCGGTAGCTGTTCTGGCTGCTACCTGCCGAGATACCCTTTGAGACAATGCGGCTGCGGGTATTCTTTCCCAGGTGGATCATTTTGGTACCGGTATCGGCCTGCTGGAAGTTGTTGGTCACCGCAACCGAATAGAACTCACCCACCGAGTAATCGCCTGCCAGGATACAGGAGGGGTACTTCCAGGTGATGGCCGAGCCGGTCTCCACCTGCGTCCAGGAGATCTTCGAGTGATTGCCCTTGCAGAGACCTCGCTTGGTGACGAAGTTGTAAACTCCTCCCTTGCCATGTTTGTCGCCGGGATACCAGTTCTGCACAGTAGAGTACTTCACCTCCGCGTTCTCCAGAGCCACGATCTCCACAATGGCAGCATGCAGCTGGTTCTCATCGCGCATTGGTGCGGTACACCCCTCCAGGTAGCTTACATAGGCGTCATCGTCGGCCACGATCAGGGTACGTTCAAACTGGCCCGTGTTGGCCGTGTTGATACGGAAGTAGGTAGAGAGCTCCATCGGGCATCGCACCCCCTTCGGGATGTAAACAAAGGAGCCATCGCTGAAGACCGCCGAGTTGAGCGCCGCATAGTAGTTATCCTTGTAGGGGACGACCGTACCCAAATATTTCCTTACCAGATCGGGGTGATGCTTTACCGCCTCGCTGAAGGAACTGAAGATGATCCCTTTTTCTGCAAGCACCTCCTTGAAGGTGGTTTTAATGGATACACTGTCCATCACCGCATCCACTGCCACACCGGTGAGCTGTTTCTGCTCTTCCAACGGTATTCCCAGTCGTTCAAAAGTTCTGAGTAACTCCGGATCCACTTCGTCGAGGCTCTTGGCCGTTTTACGTTTGGTGGGATCGGCATAGTAGATAATATTCTGAAAATCGATGGGGGGAATTTTCAGGTGCGCCCACTCCGGCTGCTTCATGGTGAGCCAGTGGCGATATGCTTTCAGTCGGAACTCAAGCAGCCACTCCGGTTCTCCTTTCTTTAAGGAGATCAGCCGGATGACCTCTTCGTTGAGTCCCTTGTCAATCACATCGGTTACCACATCGGTCGTGAAACCAAATTTATATTCTTGTGTCGTTAAATCGTTTAATATCTGATCCTGATCCAGTTCTTGCATAATTATCGTGAAATTTTTGAGGTCGTTGCGACCAGCATGAATAAACAGGGCGGAAACTTCCGTCCGATATCTGGTAACAACTGTAAGTCCGCTTTTGTTGTACAAAGGTAGCCCTTTTTCATCAATTTAACCGATCTCCCGTGAGGAACCGCTTTATGGCTCTTTCATGAAGTAGCGGCTGATGACACCCCCCGGTAACAGCAGTTCCCTGAGCTTGTGGTATGGAATGGTCACATCGATGACACCCATGGCATAGGGTGCGATCTCATACTGGTTATAGGCGTAGTGTATGGCGGTGTCGTTCAACCAGAAGTTGTTGTTGGGGACGATATCCTCAATGGTGAAGAACCCTTGTGTGAGCAACGAATCGGGCTCCGTAACGGCATGATCGGCCATCAGCTGTGCCACGATTATCTCCGAGAGCGGGCGGTAATATCCCGGCAGGAACAGATCCTCTTCGGTGAGGGTCGTGAGGCTGTTCAGGTCGATATTGGTATAGGTGATCCTGTGCGATCCATGCGCTCCCCCCTCGTAATCGCTGTATGAGACGCTGTAGCTCAACAGTGAGTCGCTCACGAAGATCAGCTTGTTCCGAATCTCCAGCGTGTACCAGTACCAGGCCGGTATCTCTCCGTTCAGCATCGCCTTATCCGCGTAGAAGCTGTTGGAGAGTGAGCGGTACCGCTCACGGTAGTGATCGGTGTAGAGTGAGACAGCCTCCACGGGTGAGAGGGTGTCATAACGGACATCGCCGAAGAACGTGCCGATGAAGATCTGCTGCAGGCGTGCAAGTGAGGATTCATCCCTGAATCTCACGGGATAGGTGAAGGAGAGGCTCAGCTCGGCGTGGGGCAGGGTGGTGTCGTTCAACGACAGGAGCGGGATCTGCTCATTCACCACCACCGAATCGAACACAACGGCGTTCCGGCTTTTGCCGGAACGCTCCTGGCAGGAGCTCACCATCAGGAGTGTGACTGACAGCAGGAGAAAGAGGTTGCATTGTTTGATCTGCATGATTGTAGTTACTGTATAATCTGTTTGATGGCACCCAGCTCAGGGTAGAAAATAACCTTGATGGGCTGCTTCATATTTCCGAACATTCGTTTAGCCAGTACCTCTTTCGATCCGTACTGTACCACATCCACCTCTTTCTCCAGGAGCGTCTCGTGCCGGAATTCAATCGTGAGATCTGCTTTCCCGGGGATGTTGTAAACCAGTCCACTGCTCAGCTTCTCCTCCAGCTTCTTCTGCTCTCTCTCCGAAAGGTTCATCTCCACCCTGGGTGTCTTGTTCCGCAGCGAGAAGTAGATTGGTTCGCCCGCCAGGTTGTCGGCATCCACCGGTCCCAGCAGTTTCGAGAAGCGTGCAACCACACGCCGGTCAATGTTGCCCGTATCGGGTATCACCTCGTAACTCACTTTCAGATATTCAACAGCGGTTGTACCGGTGAAGAGTCCGGTCAGCGCTTTCTCCTGCAGGTCGATCTGATCCATCACCACCTTGTAGGCGGTGCCATCGGGGGGCATGCTCTCTGCTTCCCCGGTGAGAATATCGGTGCGGCTGCGGCGCAGGTCGAGGATCTGACGGGCCACCAGCTCCGCCTGCTTAGCTGTGGAGCCCGCCATCAGCGTCTCCTGCGTGAAGTAACGACGGGGGTTCAGATCGACTGATTCACTTGCAGGAAGTTCAATGTCGTTCCCCTCACGTATCTCTCCCTCGCTGTTGACGGCGAGGATCACCCCATCCTCGCGCAACGTGAGGTAGGGCTCTAATGTCTTGTCCCTGAACTCAATCATATAAGATTGATCCTTGTCGGCGATACCCCTGTTCACTACGGCCAGATCTTCCAGCGTGTAAAGGGTACGGTCTTCCGTGATCGGATCATTGATGCCGAGGTAGGCTTTGGCATAGGTGTAGAAATCTCCGCGCCGGTAGTTGCTCTTCTTGACCAGCAGGGTGATCTCAAATGAGCTCTTAGGGAGCGTGTAAACCACACCGTAATCGTTTGCCCTTACGGCATTTACACGGATCGTCTTCTGTGCATACAGGCTACTGCCTGTCACCAGTAACATAAGTGAAATAAAAATGCTTGCTCGTCTCATATGGTGTGATCGTTGGTCTCTCATTCCATTCAGTGTGCTGCCCGAAACTGCTCCAGAAAACGAAGATCGTTCTCAGAGAACATCCGCAGATCTTTCACCTGGTATTTCAGGTTGGTGATCCGCTCAATGCCCATCCCCAGTGCATATCCGGTGTATTCTTTGCTGTTGATGCCACAGTTCTCCAGCACGTTGGGATCAACCATGCCGCAACCCAGTATCTCCACCCATCCGGTGTGCTTGCAGAAGGGACAACCCTCGCCCCCGCAGATGTTGCAGGAGATATCCATCTCGGCACTCGGCTCGGTGAAGGGGAAGTAGGAGGGGCGGAGCCGGATCTGCGTCCCGGCACCGAACATCTCCCTGGCAAAAAAGAGCAGTGCCTGCTTCAGATCGGCAAAGGATACATCCTTATCGACGTAGAGCGCCTCCACCTGGTGAAAGAAACAGTGGGCACGATAGGAGATCGCCTCATTGCGGTAAACCCTACCCGGGCAGATGATCCGGATGGGAGGATCTGTCTGCTCCATCACCCTTGTCTGTACCGACGAGGTGTGCGTGCGCAACACCACCTGCGGGTCATGCTGGATGAAGAAGGTGTCCTGCATGTCACGCGCAGGATGGTCGTCGGCGAAGTTGAGCGAGGAGAAGACATGCCAGTCATCCTCCACCTCCGGCCCCTCGGCAATGGTGAACCCCAGTCGTTTGAAGATGTCACAGATCTCCTCCCGCACAATCGAGAGGGGGTGGCGGGTACCCAGTGCTACCGGGTAGGCCGTCCGTGACAGGTCCACAGCCCCCGCGGGGCTGCCATCCTGCGCGAACTGATTTCTCAACTGTTCTATCCGTTCGGTGGCTGCCTGTTTCAAGGCGTTCATTTTCATGCCTACCGCTCTCTTCTGGTCAGCAGGGACATCGCGGAACGCATTCATCATGGATGAGATGATTCCTTTTTTGCCCAGGTATTTGATGCGGATCGCCTCCACCTCCTCGGCGGTGGAGGCTGTCAGTTGCTCAATCTCGGCGAGCAGTGCCTCTATCTTTTCTTGCATACTGTATCTTCACTTATCAATCTCGAAACAGCACAAAATTACATTATTTCCCGCTATTTACCCCACTTTTCCGGGAAAGATTTGCCGTGAGGGGATTGATTGCAAGCAGTAAATTTGTACATTTGCCGGTAAAGAGGAGGAAACTTCATGCTGGAAACCGTACGCAGATACATCGAAAAAGAACAATTGCTCACACCAGGCTGCAGGGTCATCGTGGGTGTCAGCGGTGGGGCCGATTCGATGGCGCTGCTCGATCTGCTCACCCTGCTGGGATATCAATGTGTGGCGGCACATTGCAATTTTCACCTGCGAGGGGAGGAGTCGCTACGGGATGCCGACTTCGTGCAGAGATGGTGCAAGAGCATCGATATACCGTTTCTCTCGGTCAATTTTGACACGCGGCAATATGCCGCTGACAGGAAGCGCTCCCTCGAGATGGCTGCCCGCGAGTTGCGTTACGACTGGTTCGAGGTGATCCGTCAGCAACAAGATGCAGAAGCCATTGCCGTGGCTCACCACAGGGACGATTCGGTAGAAACACTCCTGCTCAACCTGATACGCGGTACCGGAATCAAGGGATTAACCGGCATCAGCCCGAAGAGAGGGCACGTGGTACGACCCCTGCTCTGTGTCACACGCTCTGAGATAGAGCAATATATGAATGAACGAGGGCTGCCTGCTGTTTTTGACAGCAGCAACAGCGATGAGCAGATCCTGCGCAATGCTGTCAGGCTGCGCCTCATCCCGTTGCTGGAGGAGCTGAACCCCTCCGTGAGAGAGGCGATCCACCGTACCTCGCAACATCTTGCCGAAGCAGCGAAGGTATATAACGATGCCATCAGCCAACAATCGGCTGCCCTCCTTCATGATGGGCGGATCGATATTGAAGCGTTGAAAAGGTGCCCCTCACCTGCCTCGCTCCTCTTTGAGATCCTCACCCCACTGGGTTTCAATCCATCGGTCATCGGTGACATTGCTGAGAGCCTCAATGCCACCCCCGGGAAGTTGTTTCTGGGAGAGAACTACCGGGTGATCAAAGACCGTGATGCCTTGCTGATTGCTCCTCTCCCCGATGAAGAGGAGCAACCCTCATACCTCATTGAACAGTGGACAACAACGTTGAAAAAACCCTTGAGCATGCAGATCCGTTTGTTAGATATGCCGGCGACAATTGAAAAGAAGAGATCCATTCTCACTGTGGACCTGGATCTGCTGCAGTTCCCACTGCTTCTGCGCCGGTGGCAGCAGGGCGACTGGTTCATTCCCTTCGGGATGAAGGGAAAGAAAAAGCTGAGCGACTATTTCACCGATCGCAAGATGAGCCTGCTCGACAAAGAGGAGGTATGGGTGTTGCTCTCGGGGGAGGATCTGGTATGGGTTGTGGGGGAGCGACCCGACGACCGCTTTCGGGTCACCGATAAGACCAGGAAGCTCTTTCAGATCAGATTGGATTCCGAAAAAGCCTGACAAGCTGATCTGTTGAAATGTTTTTTGCTTGTGATGCAACTTTTTTGCAGTTATTTCATCTTATGAATAGAACCCAAACCATGCTTTTGTTGTTAAAAAGGAAATATTAAACCAGAGAGATGAAAACCAATACAATCAAAGACCTTGTGATGCTGAGCGCCATGGCCGGTTTTGCCTTCTATATTTCACGCTATTACAGGCAAAAGAAACAAAGAGAGAGAGAATTGCGTGAGACCCTCCATTTTCAGCTCTTCTGATCTCACTGCACCTTTCGGAAGTTATTTTCCGGTGTGACTCTTTTTATGCCCCTATTTTTTATATCTTTGCTCACTGAAAAAAAAACAGTTGAACAACTTGCTATGCTCACACTCAAGGTAATCAGAGAAAAGAGGGAAGAGGTGTTGCAACGCCTCATGTGCAAACATTTCGACGGGAGGGTGGTGATTGATGAAATCATCGCGCAGGATGATTTGAGGCGCAGCACACAGACCTCACTCGACACGCTGCTGAATGAAGTGAACACCCTCTCTCGCTCTATCGGTGCATTGATGAAAGAGGGTAGGAAAGAGGAGGCTACCGAGGCACGTGCCCGGGTGAACAAGCTTAAGGAATCGGCCAAAGAGCTTGAAGAGACCCTGCATGCTGCAGAGGAAAAGATTCAAAACTTGTTGGTAACCATTCCCAATCTGCCTCATCTGTCGGTGCCACCAGGCAAAGGTGCAGAAGACAACCTGGTGGAAAGGAGTGGGGGCGAGCAACCTCAGCTGCCGGAGGGGGCATTGCCTCACTGGGAGCTGGCGAAGAGATATGACCTGATCGATTTTGAGCTGGGAGTGAAGATCACAGGTGCCGGCTTTCCTGTATATAAAGGGAAAGGAGCCCGCCTGCAGCGTTCGCTGATCAATTTCTTTCTTGACAGCGCCCGCGATGCGGGTTACCTGGAGGTGCAACCTCCCTATATGGTGAACAGTGACTCCGCTTTTGGAACGGGACAACTGCCGGACAAGGAGGGACAGATGTATCATGTGGGGCTCGATGACCTCTACCTGATACCCACTGCCGAGGTGCCGGTGACCAACATGTATCGTGATGTGATTCTCGATGAGAAGGAGCTGCCCATCAGGAACACCGCCTACTCTGCCTGCTTCCGCCGTGAGGCGGGATCATATGGCAAAGATGTGAGGGGATTGAACCGGCTGCACCAGTTCGATAAGGTGGAGATCGTCTGCATCGATAAACCGGAACACTCCTATGATCGGCTCGAAGAGATGGTGGCCTATGTGCAGACGCTGGTGGAACGACTCAAGCTGCCCTGGCGCATCCTGCGCCTCTGCGGCGGTGACATGAGCTTCACCTCGGCACTCACGTTCGACTTTGAGGTCTTCTCGGCTGCTCAGCAACGCTGGCTGGAAGTGAGCTCGGTATCCAACTTCGAGAGCTACCAGGCCAACCGTCTTCGATGCCGTTATCGCGATGCAGAGCGGAAAACGCAGCTTTGCCATACCCTTAACGGCAGTGCACTGGCCCTTCCACGCATCATGGCAGCCCTGCTGGAGAACAACCAGACAGCCGATGGCATCCGCATCCCGGAGGTGCTGGTGCCTTATTGTGGATTTGAGACAATCAGCTAACAGCCTCCTGCTGTAACATTCTCAAAAGCTGTGTAATGGCGATGCCGGCCGTACGCTCAATATTCTGAGCGCGGTTGTTGCCCACGATGTATGCATGGGCAATCAGCTCCTGCCTGCAGAGGGTAGCGACCCATACACTGCCCACCGGCTTCTCCCGGCTGCCACCGTCGGGACCCATGATGCCGGTGACAGCGATGGCACAGCTCGTCCCTGTTGCAGCAGCTACACCCCGTACCATCTCTTCCGCCACTTCACGACTCACTGCACCCTGTGTTGCCAGTGTCTCTTTTTTTACCTGCAGCAGCTTCTCTTTGATGCTGTTGTCGTAGGCAACCACACTCCCCATGTACCACGAAGATGCACCGGAAATGGAGGTGATCAGATGTGCAATGTATCCACCGGTGCAGCTCTCCGCTGTTGATAGGGTGAGCCCTCTCTCCATCAGCATCTCACCCAGCAACTCCTCCGCTCTCCTCGCACTGTAAGATATGCAGTGACTGCCCAGCAGCTCCCTCAGCAACCGATCCTGCCGTTCCATCGCACCAGCATGCTCCTCGCCCCATGCTGAGAGCCGCAACCGGATCCCCTCATAGGTGGGTAGATAGGCAAGTGAAAATGGAGCGGCGAGCTGATCCTCAAAAGAGGTCAGATGAGCTGCCAACGCCGACTCGCTGAAGCCTGTTACCAGGTAATCCCTTCGCTGATAGCTGCTCAGGCGGAATGATTGTTTCAGCCTGGGTATGATCTCCTCCTGCATGGCTGTCCGCATCTCCGATGGAACGCCCGGCATCGACACCAGCAGCTGCTCACCTCTCTGAAACCAGAGCAGGGGGGCGGTGCCCACACGGTTGGGGATCACCGTCGCCACTTCCGGCACCATCGCCTGGTCTCGTGTCAGGGGGTTCAGCGCAATCTTGCGTCGCTCGAAGAGGGCTTCAATATGCTGCAGCACCTCTTGGTTGAATGTGAGCCCGCAATTGAAGTAACGGCAAAGGGTCTCCTTGGTGCGGTCGTCGCGGGTGGGACCAACACCACCGGTGAGGAGCAGGATATCAGCCCGGGCAAAGGCGGTGTCGAGTGCCTTGAGCAGGTCGTCCGGTGCATCGCCGACAGTGGTGATGGCAACGACCCGGAACCCTTCTGCTGTCAGCTCCCGGGCCATCCATACCGAATTGGTGTTGGTGATCTGCCCGATCAGCAGCTCATCACCAATGGTGATCATTTCAATCTTCATTTTTTTTGTAACGTAAAATAAACTGCAAAATAAAGCATAATCTTTTGCATTCATTCAAATTTTCTCCAAGGAGTTGGGTTCAATTGCCAAAAAATGATATCTTTATTCCATTTATTTTTTTTATTTTGGAAGAAAGTACTATCTTTGCCTTCCGAAAATGAGTATCACATAAATAAGAGGATATAATGAAAAAAGAAATTCACCCCAACAATTACCGTCCGGTAGTTTTCAAGGATATGTCGAACGAGGAGATCTTCATCTCTCGCTCAACCATCAATGCAAAGGAGACCATTGAAATTGACGGTGTTACCTATCCCCTGGTGAAGCTTGAGATCACCAGCGCATCGCACCCTTTCTACACCGGAAAACAAAAACTGGTGGATACAGCTGGGCGTGTGGACAAATTTATGAACCGTTACGGAAACCGTAACAAGAAGAAGTAAAAGGTTCCAGGAGAATGAATTTGCACGGCGATCTTTTGAGACCGCCGTTATTTTTGTCTATTTTTGCAGCTGTGCTAGTTAAAATGAACAAATTGAGAGAGATGAAACAAGCAGTTACAATCCTATCTTCCGGAAAAAGGAATCTCATACCAATTTTGTCTGTGTGCCTGCTGTTGCTGAACCCCTCGATAAAAGCACAGGTGCAGCTGAACGACAGCGCTACCGTGAGCCTGCTGACAGCCTCTCCCTGGAACGGAGCGATCTATGCCCTCTTTGGTCACACCGCGATCCGCGTACGGGATGATTCCACCGGCATCGATGAGGTTTACAACTATGGTTTTTTCGACTCCTCTCAGCCCGGTTTCATCTACAACTTTGTGCGGGGAAGAACCGATTATATTTTGGGTGTGACCTCCTTTGCCGATTTCATCTATGAATACCGTGCCAAGGGGCAACAGGTGGTGGAGCAGCAACTGAATCTCTCACCGGCTGAAAAACAGAAGCTCTATGATGCACTTTACGAGAATGCACTCCCGGAAAACAGGAAATACCGGTACAACTACTTCTATGACAACTGCGCCACCCGTCCCCGCGACATGGTGGAGCAATACAGCAATGGAGAGATCCATTACCCTCCAACCGATGCAGCACAGTCATACCGTGACCTGGTGCATGAGTCCCTGGTCAGTTACCCCTGGTACAGCTTTGGCATTGATCTGTTGATCGGGTCAGAGGCCGACCGGATCCTTCACGTGAGGGAAAAGATGTTTATGCCTTCCTATCTGATGGACTCCTTCGCGAAAGCGACCATCTATAAGGAGGACTCGCTCACAGTGCCGCTGGTCAGTCACAGCGAGTTGCTGCTGTCACAGGATCTAAAACGGAACGGGGTCCGCGAACAGGGACTATTTACACCTCTTTTAATGGCATTCGCGTTGCTGCTCCTTTCGATTATGGTCTCTGTGATTCAGTTTTTTAAGATGAACAGGGGGCAGTTGCCCAGGATCTATGATACCATTCTTTTCGGAGTAGCAGGGGCAGGGGGTGTGATCATCTTCATCCTGATGTACTTCTCCTCCCATCCGGCAACCAACCCTAACTGGAACCTGATCTGGCTCCATCCCGCCGCGCTTATTGCTGCACCTTTCTTTTGGGTGAAATCGGCACAGAGGGGCGTTTATTTCTATCATTTTATTAACTTTGTACTCTTGACGCTGTTTCTCCTCTGCTGGTGGTTTATTCCGCAACAGCTGCCGGTGGCAACCATCCCATTCTCCATGAGCTTGTGGATCCGTTCTGCTTCAAACATATTGATAATCAGAAAATTGAAAATCAAGGAGAGACGGTTTACCTCCAGCAGGGAGATGAAAGCAGCGTGGGGACAATAAAACTATTCAATTCAGATGTGCGGTAACAATAGGATTCGGATACTCTCTTCGTTGGTTGCATTCTTTGCAATCGCGCCACTCCCTGCACAGAACCATTCGGGGGAGGTACCCAAGTTGGTGGTAGCCATCACGGTTGACCAATTGCGGGGCGACTATCTGGAGATGTTCCGCCACAACTTCGATAACAAGGGTTTCAACAGACTGCTCAGCAATGGATTGGTATATAGCAATATACGGTACAACTATCCCAATCCCGACAGGGCTTCTGCCATCACCACCCTTTTTACCGGTGCCTATCCCTCCTACCACGGCATCACCGGTGAGAAGCGCTATCAGATTGAATCGGGACTGGAGGTCTCTTCGTTCGCCGATGACCGTTACCTGGGCAATTACACCACAGAGAAACTCTCGCCCCGTTCCATCCGCGTATCAACCATCACCGACGAATTGAAAATCGCCTCGGGGGGACAGTCCGACGTTTATGCTTTTGCACCCTATGCCTCTCAGGCACTCGCCTCGGGGGGGCATGCCGCTACTGGTGCCTACTGGATAGAGGATTATACCGGCAAGTGGGCCACCACCACCTTTTATAAAAACAAACAGCCGGCGGTGGACCAACAGAATCGGGGCGCCGGTTCACTCAGTCTCACCATCGGCAGCCTCACCTGGCGTCCCGCACGTGAGATCGAGAGCTACAACGCTTTTCCCTATACCAAGAACAGATACCGCTTTCAGCACTATTTCGGAAATGAAAAGAGAGAGAGCTTCCACCTCTTTAAACAGTCACCCTTTGTGAACAGTGAGGTGAACGATATGGCCATCAAGGTGCTGGAGAGCAGTCAGCTGGGGAAACGGATGAATCCCGACTTTCTGGCTGTCACCTTTTATGCCGGCAATTATGAGAAAGCGCTCGACAAGAATTACTCCGTAGAGATACAGGATACCTACTATCGGCTCGACCAGGAGATCGGTCGTCTGCTGGATGCCATTGAGGCATCGGTAGGACTGAAACATACGCTGGTTTACCTGGTCTCTACCGGCTATTTCGCTGAACAGGAGATTATCCCGGAGGGGATGGTGCCGGCAGGTGGTGATTTTCATCCCGACAGAAGCCAGGCACTGCTCAACATGTACCTGATGGCGCTCTATGGTCGCGAGCAGTGGATCAAAAAGTATTACGACCGCCATATCTATTTCGACCGCAAGCTGATAGAGGACCGTAAGATCGATTTTGCCGATCTGCAGGAAAAAGCGGCAGCATTCCTGGTGCAGTCGGCCGGCATCCAGCAGGTGGTCACCGCACACCAGATGACCCAGCCAGGTCAAAATGTGGAGGCCCTGTTCCTGCGAAACGGTTACTACCCCGGTGTCTCCGGCGACCTGATGCTGGAGCTGCAACCCGGATGGAGGGTGGTGGAGCCCGGCTCGGAACTGCAGGTGCGGGAGCGCAGCAATGCAGTCATCGCCCCGGTCATCTTTTTTGGCAGCGACATCAAACCACAACGGATTAACCGTACCATCGAAGTCACGGAGATTGCACCAACGGTCTCCTACCGCCTGCGCATCCGTGCACCCAACGCAGCCAGCGGAAAGATACTGGAAGAACTCTATTGAAATATCACATCAGAAAAGATAACAGGATAACCTGCCCGGCCCCATCTGAGGGGCAGCCAATGAGCAAGGTCAGACGATAAAAAAAACAGAACCATGGGATTGAACGATATCATATCGAAGATATTTGGTAACAAGGCACAACGGGACATGAAAGAGATCAACCCGATCGTGAAAAAGGTTCAGGATGCCTATACCAATATTGCAAAGCTCACGAACGATGAGCTGCGAAACAAAACAAAAGAGCTTGAGAAGCGCATAAAAGATTATGTGGCCGAAGAGCAGGCAGAGATTGAACGGCTGAAAGCCGGCATGGAGGAGGTCGACCTGGATCAGCGGGAGTCGATATGGAACCAGATCGATAAGCTTGAGAAAGCGATCACCGATAAATATGAAAAGATACTGGAGGAGCTACTGCCGGAGGCATTCTCCATCATGAAAGATACGGCGCGCCGCTTTGCTGAGAACGAAGAGATCGTGGTCACCGCTACCGACTTCGACCGCGAGCTATCCGCCACGCACGACTTTGTGCGCATTGAAGGAGATAAGGCGATCTATCAGAACCATTGGGTCGCCGGTGGCAATGAGATCACCTGGGACATGGTGCACTATGATGTACAGCTCTTCGGCGGAGTGGTCCTCCACAGGGGTAAGATCGCCGAGATGGCTACCGGTGAGGGAAAGACGTTGGTGGCCACCCTTCCTGTCTTCCTCAATGCGCTGACCCACGAGGGGGTGCATGTGGTGACAGTGAACGACTACCTCTCCAAGCGTGACTCTGAGTGGATGGGACCGATGTACATGTTTCACGGTCTCTCGGTAGATTGCATCGACAAGCATGAACCCAACTCCGAAGCACGTCGTAAGGCTTACGAGGCAGATATCACTTTTGGTACCAACAACGAGTTCGGCTTCGACTACCTGCGTGACAACATGGCGGTATCGCCGAAAGACCTGGTACAGCGGAAGCACAACTACGCCATCGTGGATGAGGTGGACTCGGTGCTGATCGACGATGCCCGCACCCCGCTCATCATCTCCGGCCCGGTGCCCAAGGGAGATGATCAGCTCTACGATCAGTTCCGACCCCGCGTAGAGGTGATCGTCAAGGCTCAGCGTGAGCTGGCCACCCGTCTTCTGGCGGAGGCGAAGCTGAAGATGGCCTCCTCCGATCCCAAGGAGCAGGAGGAGGGAGCCCTGCAGCTCTTCCGCTCCTACAAGGCGATGCCCAAGAACAAGCCACTGATCAAGTACCTCAGCGAACAGGGGGTGAGAGCAGCCATGCTCAAGACAGAAGCATTCTATATGCAGGAGCAGATGCGTAACATGCACATCGTCACCGATCCGCTCTACTTTGTGATCGACGAGAAGATGAACAGTATCGAGCTGACCGATAAGGGGATCGACCTGCTCACCGGCAAGTCTGATGACCCTCAGTTCTTCATTTTGCCCGATATCGCTTCCCAGCTTGCGGAGTTGGAGCACGCCAACCTGAGCGACGAAGAGAAAGAGGCAAAAAAGGATGAGTTGCTGCAGAACTACGCCATCAAGTCGGAGCGGGTGCACACCGTTAACCAGTTGCTGAAAGCCTACACGCTCTTTGAGCGCGACGATGAGTATGTGGTGATCGACAACAAGGTGATGATCGTGGATGAACAGACCGGTCGTGTGATGGAGGGACGTCGTTACTCCGACGGTCTGCACCAGGCAATCGAGGCGAAAGAAAGAGTAAAGGTGGAGGCTGCCACCCAGACCTTTGCGACCATCACCCTGCAGAACTACTTCCGCATGTACAGTAAGCTGGCCGGTATGACCGGTACGGCCGAGACTGAGGCGGGTGAGTTCTGGGATATCTACAAGCTGGATGTGGTGGTGATCCCCACCAACAAACCCATCATCCGGGATGACCAGAACGACCGGATCTACAAGACCAAACGGGAGAAATATACCGCGGTGATCGAAGAGATTGAGAAGCTGATCAAGGCGGGTCGTCCCGTACTGGTGGGTACCACCTCGGTGGAGATCTCCGAGCTACTGAGTCGCATGCTCACCCTCCGCAAGATCAGTCACAACGTGCTGAATGCCAAGCTGCACCAACGGGAGGCCGAGATAGTGGCCAACGCGGGACAGAGTGGGGTGGTGACCATCGCCACCAACATGGCCGGCCGTGGTACCGACATCAAGCTCTCTCCCGCGGTGAGGGAGGCAGGCGGTCTGGCCATCATCGGCACGGAACGGCATGAGTCGCGTCGTGTGGACCGCCAGCTGCGTGGTCGTGCCGGCCGTCAGGGGGACCCCGGATCCTCCGTCTTCTTCGTATCGCTCGAGGATGACCTGATGCGTCTCTTCGCCACCGAGCGGATCGCCGGACTGATGGACCGGATGGGGTTCCAGGAGGGTGACGTGCTGGAGCACAGCATGCTTAGCCGGTCGGTAGAGCGTGCCCAGAAAAAGGTGGAGGAGAACAACTTCGGCATCCGTAAGCGGCTGCTGGAGTATGACGACGTGATGAACTCGCAGCGCGAGCTGATCTACAAGCGACGTCGCCATGCGCTGATGGGTGAGCGGATCGAGAACGACGTGGCCAACATGATCACCGATACGGTTAAAAACATTGTGGAACTCAATGAAGATGATTATCAATCGATGAAGCTGGATCTGCTGCGTGTGATGGCTCTCGAGATCCCCTTTACGGAGAACGACATGAAGAGGCTCAAAACAGAGGAGATAATTGAAGCAGTCACCCGCAAGGCATTTGAGACCTTTAAGCGCAAGACCGAGCGACTGGCCGAGGTGGCCAACCCGGTGATCAGGCAGGTCTATGAGAACCAGGGCGCGATGTACCAGAACATCCTGATCCCCATCACCGATGGCAAGAGAGTTTACAATGTATCCTGTAACCTGAAGGAGGCCTACGAGTCGGGGTCGAAAGCGCTGGTGAAGGCATTCGAGAAAACCATCCTGCTCCATACCATCGATGAGGACTGGAAAGAGCACCTGCGCGAGATGGATGAGCTGCGTCACTCGGTGCAGAATGCCAGCTACGAGCAAAAGGATCCGCTGCTGATCTATAAGCTGGAGTCGTTCAATCTCTTCCGGACCATGGTGAGTAACATCAACTCCAAGGCTGTATCGGTATTGATGCGCGGGCAGATACCCGTTCAGGATCCCGCACAAGTGCGACAGGCAGCACCCGAACAGAAGACCGACTACAGCAAGTACCGCACCCAGAAAGTGGAGAGTGGCAACCTGTCTGCATCGGGCAACGGGGGAGGCGCCCCGCAGCCTCGTCAGCCCCAGAAGCTGGAACCGGTAAGGGTGGAGAAGAAAGTGGGCAGAAATGATCCCTGTCCCTGCGGCAGCGGCAAGAAATACAAGAACTGTCACGGCAGAGAATAGTTAAAAATATCTGTCACTTTTAAACGTGCAGGGGGTAATAAACTCCCTGTTTTTTTTGTTAAACTGCGAGAAAAGCTCTATCTTAGTGTACTGAAACTGGCTCTGCCTGCTTAAACCAGAACCATTTGAAAATAAGCTACATACACATTTTGCAAAACAAGAGAAAAATCACATTTTTCATATGATGGATCAGGAAGATAGAATCATCAAGATTAATATCGAAGATGAAATGAAATCATCATACATCGATTATTCGATGTCAGTGATCGTTTCGCGTGCCTTGCCCGACGTGCGCGACGGGTTCAAGCCGGTTCACCGTCGCATCCTTTTCGGGATGTCGGAGCTGGGTAACACCTCCGACAAACCGCATAAGAAATCGGCCAGGATCGTGGGTGAGGTGTTGGGTAAGTATCACCCGCATGGCGACTCTTCGGTATATAACGCCATGGTGCGCCTGGCACAGGACTGGAGCATGCGCTACACGCTGGTAGATGGACAGGGTAACATGGGGAGTGTGGATGGTGACAGCCCCGCGGCCATGCGTTATACCGAAGCCCGCCTCAACCGGCTGGCGGAGGAGATGCTGCGCGACATAGACAAGGAGACGGTTGACTTTCAGCTCAACTTCGACGATACACTGCTGGAGCCCACTGTATTGCCTACCCGTATCCCCAACCTGCTGATCAACGGCTCCTCCGGTATCGCGGTGGGTATGGCTACCAATATTGCACCCCACAACCTGACGGAATGCATCAACGGCATCATTGCATATATTGATGACCGGGAGATCGATACCAGGGGGTTGATGGAGTACATCAAGGCACCCGATTTCCCCACCGGATCTTTTATCTATGGTTACAAGGGGGTGGAAGAGGCGTTCGAGACCGGCAGGGGTCGCATCGTGATGCGTGGTCGTGCTGAGATCGAGTCGGGGAAAACACACGACAAGATCATCATCACCGAGATTCCATACCTGGTGAACAAGGCCGAGATGATCAAGCATATCGCCGACCTGGTGTCGGAGAAAAAGATCGAGGGGATCTCCAACATCAACGACGAGAGCGACCGGGACGGGATGCGTATCGTGGTGGATATCAAACGTGACGGCAATGCAAACGTGGTGCTTAACAAGCTTTACAAGCTCACTGCGCTGCAATCCTCCTTCAGCGTCAACAACATCGCCCTGGTGAAAGGACGCCCGGAGCTGCTGACGCTTAAGCGGATGATCGAGCTCTTCGTGGAGCACCGCATCGATGTGGTGATCCGCCGCACCAGGTATGACCTGCGCAAGGCGGAAGAGCGGTCCCATATCCTGGAGGGACTGATCATCGCCTCCGACAACATCGACGAGGTGATCGCCATTATCCGCAGCTCCTCCACACCTCAGGAGGCGATCCAGCGGCTGATGGAACGCTTCTCACTGAGCGAGATCCAGTCGCGCGCCATTGTGGAGATGCGTCTGCGGCAGCTTACCGGCCTGGAGCAGGATAAGCTGCGTGCCGAGTTCGGGGAGATACAGAAACTGATCGCGCACCTCAACGAGATCCTCAACAACGAGGAGCTGCGCATGCAGGTGATCAAGGATGAGCTGATTGAGATCCGCGACAAGTATGGCGATGCACGTCGTTCGGAGATCATCTTCGCCTCTGAAGAGATGAACCCGGAAGATTTCTATGCCAATGATGAGATGGTGATCACGATCACCCACCTGGGTTATATCAAACGAACACCGCTGATCGACTTCCACACGCAGAACAGGGGTGGCGTGGGAGCCAGGGGCTCCGACACCCGCGATGAGGACTTCGTGGAGTATATCTACCCGGCCACCACGCACAACTACATGCTTTTCTTCACCCAAAAAGGCAAATGTTACTGGCTGCGTGTCTATGAAATTCCGGAGGGATCCAGGAACTCCAAGGGCAGGGCGATTCAGAACCTGCTGAGCATCGATCCGGATGATGCGGTCACCGCTTTTGTGCGGGTTGACAACCTTAGCGATCAGGAATACATCAAATCACATTATCTGCTCTTCTGTACCCGTCAGGGTGTGATCAAGAAGACAGCGCTCGAAGCTTACTCACGGCCCAGGCAGAACGGGGTGAACGCCATAACCATCCGTGAGGATGACGAGGTGATCTCGGTACGACTTACCGATGGGAAGAAGCATGTGATCCTGGCCAACAAGAATGGCCGTGCCATCCGCTTCAGCGAAGAGGCCGTACGTCCCATGGGCCGTATAGCCACCGGCGTCCGGGGGATGACCCTCGATGAGGATGGCCAGGATGAGGTGATCGGCATGATCTGCATGGATCCCCATAGTGAAAATACCATCCTGGTGGTATCGGAACAGGGTTACGGGAAGAGAACACACCTTGACGATGAGAATGGCGAACCGGTTTACCGCATCACCAATCGCGGCGGTAAAGGGGTGAAAACACTGAACGTGACGGAGAAGACCGGCAAGCTGGTAGCCATCAAGAGTGTAACGGATGAGAACGATTTAATGATTATTAACAAGTCAGGTATCACCATTCGTTTAAATATTTCCGAAATTCGCATCATGGGTCGTGCCACGCAAGGTGTGCGTCTCATCAATCTGGAAAAGAGAAATGATCAGATCGCATCGGTTTGCAAGGTGAACAGGGCTGAAGAGGTGTTAGCTGATGATGAGTTACCTGTAGGGGATATTTCCAATGAGTCGTCGATCGCGGAGCAAGAAGAATGAATCGCCGTTTAAACTTTTTCCAATTATTCAGTCAAAAAATAACAATTTCTACAACCACACATAAAAATTGAACAATATGAGAAAGATTCTATTCCTTACAATGATGGCCGTTCTGTCAACCGGTAGTCTCTTTGCACAAAAATCGGCATTGAAGGATGCCAAAAGAGCATTGGGCCGCGACGATCTGAATGAAGCCAGAGCACTGATTAAACAGGCAGCCGAACATCCCGAAACAGCAACCGATCCGGAAACGTGGAAGTTGTGGGGGGATATCGGGAACAAAGCATTTGACATCCAGCGTACCAACGCCATGCTTGGAAAGAGTGTCAACGATAAGGAGATGTACGACGGACTGATGGAGTCCTATCACCCTTATGTGAAAGCTGACTCGCTGGCCGAGTTGCCAGACGAAAAAGGCAGGGTGAGAAACCGGGTACGGAAAGATATCAGCAGCATTCTTCGTGCCAACCATCCATTCTATATCAATGGTGGCGTCTATTATAACGATCAGGGTGACTATAAGAAAGCCACCGACTTCTTCGAGGTGTACTGGAATATCCCAAGCTTGCCGATGTTTGAGGGAGAGGAAAATGCTTTCGTACTGGACAGCACCTACCAGACCATCAAGTATTACGCCATCATTACGGCCATTCAGGGAGGAGATCACAAGCGGGCTTTGGCTTTGTTGGAGAGAGCTGCCAATGAGCCGTTCATTGAAAACAGCGCCTACAAGGAGAGCGATATCTATGAGTTGATGGCCAGTGAATATCTGCAGCTGGGTGATTCTGCCAGGTTTGTTGAGATCCTCTACGAAGGAGCGGAGAAATTTCCCTCCAGCAGCTATTTCATTCCCAACCTGATAAATGTATTTATCCGTGAGGGAGACACCGAAAAGGCACTTGAATACCTGGATAAGGCCATTCAAAACAATCCGGAAAACTCATGCGATCTGAATAGCGTGAAAGGTGCACTCCTGGCTGAAAAGGGTGACTACGATGCTGCCGAAACGGAATACAACAAGGCATTGGCACAGGATCCCAACTGTGAAAGAGCACTTGAAGCCATCGCCGTCAACTACATCCTGCAGGCACAGAATCTGAAGGAGAAGACAGCCATGATTAGCGACAGGCAAAAACAGATGGAAAACGACAAGAAAACAGTGGAATACTATCAAAGGGCTTTGCCGCCACTCGAAAAATATACCGAATTGTTGAGAGGACGTAATGCTGAAGCAAACGAAATCGAATCGGCACTGCTGAAGCTGAGAAATGTTTATTACAACCTGAGCAACATGGGTGTGGACAAGTCGAAAGAACTGGAAGCTGTGGAACAAGAACTGAATCTCTGATTCCCCGGTTCATCCGCTCGATCATCAAAATAAAGGGTGGCTTTCATCTCGGAAGCTACTCTTTTTTTATTGCTGTCGGGTAGGGTCCTTCTGAACCGATGTTGAATTTAATTGAATCTCAAATGCAAATCATGATTAAACATAATAGTTATTATAGGAATTTTCTGTTTCTGTTTAACCTTCAACATTTGGAGGTGCTGCGCCTGCAGAAAGGTGAATATTTACTATCTTTGCAAAAACCGAAGAAACAAACATCCGATGAGCAATCAACGTTACGATCAGCGTGGAGTATCCGCCTCGAAAGAGGATGTGCACAACGCGATCCGGGAGATGGACAAGGGTCTCTATCCGAAAGCATTTTGTAAAATAGTGCCCGACTATCTGGGCAATGATCCCGATTACTGCAACATCATGCATGCCGACGGTGCTGGCACCAAGTCATCGCTTGCCTACGTTTACTGGCGTGAGACCGGTGATCTTTCGGTCTGGAAAGGGATTGCACAGGATGCCTTGATCATGAATCTGGATGACCTGCTCTGTGTGGGTGCCACAAGTAACATCTTGTTATCCTCTACCATTGGACGCAACAAAAGACTGATACCGGGTGAAGTGATAGCCGCCATCATCAATGGCACCAACGAGTTGTGTGATGAGCTCTCCACGTTGGGTGTACACATTTATCCCACTGGCGGTGAGACTGCTGATGTGGGTGATCTGGTGCGTACCATCATTGTGGACAGCACGGTAACCTGTCGCATGAGGCGTGCCGACGTGATCGACAATGCCCACATCCAGGCTGGTGATGTGATCGTGGGACTCTCATCATCGGGACAGGCCACCTATGAGCATAGCTATAACGGCGGCATGGGCAGCAATGGCCTCACTTCGGCGCGACACGATCTTTTTGCCAGCTATCTGGCTCAGAAATATCCGGAGAGTTATGACAGCTCCATCCCCCAGGAGCTGATCTATTCGGGAGGGATGCGGCTGACCGATCAGGTTGCGGCGCTGGGGGTGGATGCCGGAAAGCTGGTGCTCTCCCCTACCCGCACTTACGCTCCTGTTATATTACAGATAATCAATACATTAAAAGAAAATATTCACGGAATGGTTCACTGCTCCGGGGGTGCACAGACGAAGATACTCCATTTCCTGGGTGAACAACTGCGGGTGGTGAAAGACAATCTCTTCCCGGTTCCTCCCCTCTTTGAACTGATTCAGCAACACTCCGGCACCGCCTGGAGCGAGATGTACAAAGTGTTCAACATGGGTCACCGGATGGAGATCTATCTACCGGAACCCTACGCACAACAGGTGATCGATATCTCACGCGCTTTCCATATCGATGCGCAGATCGTGGGACGTGTCGAGCCGTCGCACAACAGAGAGCTGGTGATTGAAAGTGAAAAAGGGCGCTTTCTCTATTGAGAGGGCTGCATGCATATCCATTATGGCAGACAACAGTTTACTCGATAAATTACAGCATTTGGTCACCCGCTTTGAAGAGGTTTCCACCCTGATCGCCGACCCCTCGGTGATCGCCGACATGAACCGCTTTGTAAAGCTCAACAAGGAATACAGTGACTTGCAGAAGATCGTGGAGGTGCGTAACCGCTACAAGGCTGCACTCGACAGCATCGCCGAGGCACGGCAGATTCTCGACAGCGAGTCGGACAGCGATCTGCGGCAACTGGCCAACGAGGAGCTGGCAGCCAGCATGGAGATGCTTCCGGCCCTGGAGCAGCAGATCAAGCTGTTGCTCATACCTGCCGATCCCGAGGATGCCCGTAACGTGATCATGGAGATTCGTGGCGGCACCGGTGGCGATGAGGCAGCCATCTTTGCCGGTGACCTCTTCAAGATGTACAGCAGGTATTGTGAAAGCAAAGGGTGGAAGGTAGAGGTGACCAGCCTCACCGAAGGCCCCGCCGGCGGTTTCAAGGAGATCATCTTCACCGTTACCGGTAACGATGTATATGGTACCCTCAAGTATGAGTCGGGCGTGCATCGCGTACAGCGGGTACCCCAGACAGAGACACAGGGACGCGTACATACCTCGGCAGCCACCGTGGCGGTGCTGCCCGAGGCGGAGGAGTTCGATGTGGAGCTCAATCCTGCCGACATCGATTTCCACACCGCCCGTTCCAGCGGTGCGGGGGGGCAGAATGTCAACAAGGTAGAGACCAAAGTGCAGCTCACACACAAGCCCAGTGGCATCGTGGTGGTCTGTCAGCAGGCGCGCTCTCAGCTGCAGAACAGGGAGCTGGCCATGCAGATGCTGCGGGCGAAGCTCTATGACATCGAGCTCTCCAAAAGGCAGAGCGAGATCGCCTCACGCCGCAAGACGATGGTCTCCACGGGCGACCGCTCGGCGAAGATCAGAACCTACAACTATCCACAGGGGCGCATCACCGACCATCGTATCAACTACACCCTCTATAACCTCTCCGCTTTTATGGAGGGGGATATCCAGGGAGTGATCGACCAGCTGATGATCAGCGAGAATGCCGAAAGAATGAAAGAGGCCAATCTCTGAATAATAACCGTATGAT
>WOYT01000131.1 GCA_011620695.1 Proteiniphilum sp. | reverse complement strand
ACTAACTTCCAACTCCTCTCAGAAATTGACTGAGCGATTCTCCCGGGTCTTCACTCTTCATGAAGCATTCGCCGATCAGGAAACCGCGGTAGCCGGCATCGCGCAGCTGACTGACCACTTGGGGGTCGGAGATGCCGCTCTCGGAGATCAGCAACGCTTCTCCGGGGAGCAGGTCAATCATCCGGTATGACTTCCGCACATCGGTGACAAAGCTGCCCAGGTTGCGGTTGTTGATGCCTATCAGTCGGTTGAGCGGGGTGATATACTCCGTCTCCCGCTCATCGTGCAGCTCCAGCAACACTTCCAACTGCAGCTCTATGGCCAGCTCTGTGAATCGTTTCGCCTCCTCTTTCGTGATGGCAGCGGCGATCAGCAGGATCGCGCTGGCACCCGACAGCTTTGCATCATAGATCTGGTACTCATCCACGATGAACTCCTTGCGCATCACCGGGATGGTGACGCATTTCGTGGCTGCCCGCAGGTCGGACACTGTTCCACCGAAGAAGGGCTCATCGGTCAGTACCGACAAGGCAGCAGCACCGGCAGCCTCATAGGCCTGTACAACTGTTGTCACCTCTGCCGGACGATTGATCCATCCCTTGCTGGGGGATCGCCGTTTAAACTCGGCGATGACTCCCGTGGATGACTGTTCCAGGGCGGCTGCAAGTGAGTGAAAGGGAATTGTTTCTTCCGATATTCTTTTTTCAAGCAAAGAGAAAGGGGTCTCCTCCTTCTGCCGTGCCACCTCTATCTTTTTATGTGCGATGATCTCGCTCAGTATATCTTGCATAAATTTTGGCATTTTAGCTGTAAGCGAATGGCACATTCAAATCAACTAATAGCTTATAGCTTATCATTGATTTATCTCTATAAACTTCTCCAGCGTGCGGAGCGCCTTCTTCCCATAGAGGGCATCCCTGGCCTGGTCAAGACATTCGCCAATAGGCTTCTCCTGTTCGATGGTCTGTATCCCGAAAGCAGCGTTAGCCAGCACCGCATTCATCTGCGCTTGCGTCCCCTCGGCGGCCAGCACCTTGCAGAAGATCTGAGAGGCCTCTTCGGGGGTGTCCCCGCCGTAAAGAGCCTCCTGTGGGATGGTCTCAAACCCGAGCTCGGCCGGAGAGAAGAGCTGCTCTCCCCTGTTGGAGACCACCTTGAAGCGGTCTGTGAGGGATATCTCATCGTAGCCGTCGATGCTGTGCACGATGCTGAAGCGCTTGTTCTCCACCTGGTAGATGTAGCTGTAGAGCCTCGACATGGCGAGGTTGTAAACACCCAGCATTTGGTAGCGCGGCTGCACCGGGTTCACCAGCGGACCCAGCACATTGAAGAAGTTGCGTACACCCAGGCTCTTCCGCACTGGCGCCACCGCCTTGAGGGCGGGACTAAAGAGCGGGGCATGGAGGTAGGCTAGCCCGCAGCTGTCCAGACTGCGTCGCAGCCGCTCCAGATCAGTGGTGAAGCGCACCCCCAGGTTCTCAATCACGTTGCTCGCCCCGCTGATGGAAGTGGCCCCATAATTGCCGTGCTTCACCACGGGATAACCGGCGCCGGCCACCACAAAGCAGGCGGTGGTGGAGATGTTGAACGTGTTCTTGCCGTCGCCGCCGGTACCCACGATATCGAGCGGGTCATAGTCGGATAGATCCGCCTGGACACGCATCTCAAGGAGTGCGTCACGGAAGCCGAGGATCTCATCCACCGAGATGCTCCGCATCAGAAAGGAGGTGATCAGCGAGGCGATCTGTGTCTCCGGCACATCGCCCTTTACGATGGTGAACAGCACCTCCCGGGCTTGCTCACGGGTGAGATACTGGTAGTCAAACAGTTGGTATAGAATCTCTTTCATGTTCATTCATTTTTGGGGTTCGATAAAACAGGGTGATCGAGGAAGTTGCGGATGATGAGCGTCCCTTGAGGGGTGAGAATCGACTCAGGGTGGAACTGCACCCCATGCAGGTCGAGCGTGCGGTGCCGCATCGCCATGATGGTTCCCTCCTTGTCCAGGGCGGTGATCTCCAGCTCGGCAGGGAAATTCTCCCGTGAAACGATCCAGGAGTGATAGCGTCCTACCTCTATCTCTTCCGGCAGGCCGTTGAAAAGATAATCCCCCGCGATGATCTGTGCCGGTGTCTGCACGCCGTGGAAGACGAAAGGGATGTTCTCCAGCTTCGCACCGAACACCTGCCCGATGGCCTGGTGGCCGAGGCAGACACCCAGGATGCTCTTGGTGACGGCATATCGCTCTATGAGGGGCAGCAGCAATCCCGCCTCTTCGGGCAGACCTGGACCGGGTGAGAGGATGATCTTGTCGTACCGCTCCACCTCCCCGAGGGTTATTCTGTCGTTACGGATCACATCCACTTCGGTGTAGCCGAGCGACTGCACCGTGTGCAGCAGGTTGTAGGTGAAGGAGTCGTAATTGTCAAATATCAATATCTTCTTCATCAGCTTGTCATTAACTGTTGTAGAGTCTGGCTGCCTTGTCGATGGCCCCCTTCAGGGCACCCAACTTGCTGTTCACCTCCCGCAACTCATACTCATCGTTGCTCTGGGAGACAACGCCTGCGCCAGCCTGATACCATAGCTCGTTGTTGCGGCTCACGAAGGTGCGGATGGTGATCGCCTGGTTGATGTCGCCGTTGAGCCCGATGAAACCGATGCAGCCACCGTAGGCACCACGGTTGTGCGGCTCAATCTCGGAGATCAGCTGCATGGCCCGAACCTTGGGAGCACCCGAGAGGGTGCCGGCAGGGAAGGTGTCGAAGAAAGCCTTGAGCGGATCGGAGGTGCTGTTGAGCGTGCCGGTGACGCGCGACACCAGGTGGATCACATGGGAGTAGAACTGCGGCTCCCTGAAGAAGGCTACCTCCACATCGTGTGCATTACGGCTCAGGTCGTTCCGTGCCAGGTCGACCAGCATCACATGCTCCGCATTCTCCTTCGGGTCGTTCAGCAGGAACTCCACCGCCTTCATGTCCTCCTGGTAGTCACCTGTTCGTTTCGTTGTTCCCGCTATGGGATCGATGCTGATCTGCCGCCCGCTGATCTTGCAGTGCGTTTCGGGGGATGAACCGAAGATGCGAAACCCGCCAAAATCGAAATAGAAGAGGTAGGGCGATGGGTTGATGGAGCGCAGCGCACGGTAAACCTTGAAGTCGTCCCCCGTGAAAGGCTGAATGAAGCGGCGGGAGAGGACGATCTGGAAGACATCGCCCCGCAGGCAGTGCTGCACACCACGGCGCACAAACTCCTTATACTCCTCGTCGGTGATGGTGCTTCGCTCCTCTCCTTCGGGAAAAAAGTTGTAGGTAGCGAAGTTGCGCTGGTTGATCAGCGACTCCACCTTCACCATGCTGCTCACCTCCTGCTCGCCCTGCAGCTCCAGCAGGTGGATCTCATCGGTGAAATGGTTGAACACCAGCAGGTACTTGAAGAGGATATAGAGCATGTCGGGTGCATCGTTGCGTTCCTCCCTGCTTTCACGGATGGCTATGTTCTCGGTATACTTCACGCAGTTGAAGGTGGTATAACCAAAGAGACCGCACTGCTGAAGTTCGTCACCTTCCACCTCGAAGCGGGCGATGAAGCGATTCAGCGCATCGGAGATGGTGAAAGTTTCGGAGAGTGATTCCTGCTCCTCCGTTCCGTCGGGGAACTGCGAAGTGCAAACACCCCGGTTCACCTCAATGCGGGCAATCGGCTTCAGGCCCAGGTAGGAGATGCTGTTCTGTCCGGCGTGGAAATCGGAGCTCTCCAGCAGGGCCGATTGAGGGAAGCTGTCCCTCACCTTGAGATAGACGCTCACCGGTGTGTGGAGGTCGCCCATCAATGTTTTCCGGTTGGTTTGATATTTGTATTGCATAAATTTATGATGTTTGATGTTCGATATTAGGAATGAGGTGTAATAAACAATCCCGTACAAATCCTCACCTATACTCTTTCTCATGTTTGAAATAGGTCTCCAGGTCCTTGTCGCCTCGCCCGGAGAGGGTAAGCACAACCAGCTCGCCGGGAGCAAGGGTCACCTTCTCCAGTGCTGCCAGGGCGTGAGCCGACTCCAACGCGGGGATGATCCCCTCATGGCGGGTGAGCGCATAGGCTGCACGGAGTGCCTCATCGTCGGTGACCGCCACCACCTGCGCCCGTCCCGTCTCGGCCAGGTGGGCGTGGATGGGTCCGATGCCGGGATAGTCCAGTCCCGCGGAGATGGAATAGGGCTCGGTGATCTGACCATCCTCGGTCTGCATCAGCAACGTGCGGCAGCCATGTAGCACCCCTGTCCTGCCAAGATGGATGGTAGCGGCCGTCTCACCGCTATCCACTCCTTTACCGCCGGCCTCTGCCAGGAGAATCTGCACTTTCTCATTTTCGAGATACTCGTAGATGGTACCGGCGGCGTTGCTGCCTCCACCCACGCAGGCCACCAGCCGGTCGGGATAATCGCGTCCCTCTTTCTCTGCCAACTGCAGCTTGATCTCCTTGCTGATCACCGACTGCAGACGGGCTACCAGGTCGGGATAGGGATGGGGGCCGATGGTGGATCCGATGATGTAGTGAGTATCGACCGGATGACTGCACCAGTCGCGGATCGCCTCGTTGGTGGCATCTTTGAGTGTCATGTTACCCGAGGTGACCGGCACCACCGTGGCACCCAGCATCTCCATCTTCTTCACGTTCACATGCTGCCGCTCCACATCGGTCTTTCCCATATACACCGTGCAGGGCATCTGCATCAGCGCGCAGACAGTGGCGGTGGCCACCCCGTGCTGACCGGCACCGGTCTCGGCGATGATCCTTGTCTTGCCCATCTCACGGGCAATCAGTATCTGCCCGATGGTGTTGTTGATCTTATGAGCTCCCGTATGGTTGAGATCCTCCCGCTTCAGGTAGATCTTTGCCTCGTAGCGTTCCGATAACTGGCGGGAGAGGTAGAGCGGCGAGGGACGCCCCACGTAGTCGCGCAACAGCTGATCGAAATCCTGCTGAAAACGGTTGCTCTCCATGATCCGCAGGTAAGCCTCCTGAAGATCGGTCACGCACCGGTGAAGAATCTCGGGGATGTAGGCCCCCCCGAACTGACCGTAGTATCCATGCTCGTTTACTTTAAACTGCTCCATAATATGATAATTTATTCCCATTTTTCGATTTCCTTGCCCCTGAAACTTAAAGAGCCTGTCGCAGGATTGCGACAGGCTCTTATATCTTTTCAGTGATGAACTATAAATGCATGATGCTACTCCTTACGACCTTGTGAGTTGTAAGCAGCGCCACCAATATCCGTTCATCAATAAGTTTGTCATATTTCTATCAATTGTCTGCAAAGAAATAGCATTCAAAATGAATTTGCAACACTTTCACGCTTTTTAACACAATTATTTTCGGGAAGAAGGTGA
>WOYT01000016.1:1158-5436 GCA_011620695.1 Proteiniphilum sp. | reverse complement strand
AAACCGGCAACTATAGGGAAAGAACGCCCCACTTAGAGTTAAATATATTTAAATTGTCGATTTTTTATAGTATTGTGTATTGCATAGTACATTGTTTTGGCATACCTTTGTGCCATTATTGATTCAATCACTGAATAAATCGCGTGAATTCTGTAACGATTCCTCACAGCCAATAGTCAAAGAGGAGTCACCAACAACCGAAGAGATGATCGATATTCGTCAGTTACACAAATCCTATCACACCGATGCACTCTCGCTCCATGTACTCAAAGGCATCGACCTCAACATAGAGGCGGGTGAATATGTCTCCATCATGGGTGCATCCGGTTCCGGCAAATCCACTCTGCTCAACATCCTGGGTATTCTCGACACCTACGATTCCGGCAACTATCACCTCAATGGTTCTCTCATCAAGAACCTGAGTGAGCGGCAGGCGGCACAGTACCGCAACGAGATGATCGGGTTCGTCTTCCAGTCGTTCAATCTGATCAACTTCAAGAATGCACTGGAGAATGTGGCACTGCCCCTCTATTATAAGAAGGTGAGCCGCAAGAAACGGAACATCATCGCCATGGAGCTTCTCGACCGGATGGGGCTGAAAGATTGGGCACACCACATGCCCAACGAGCTGTCGGGGGGACAGAAGCAACGGGTGGCCATTGCCCGTGCCATGATCTCCAATCCCAAGGTGATCCTGGCCGACGAACCTACCGGTGCGCTCGACAGCAAGACCACGGAAGAGGTGATGGAGGTGCTTACCTCCCTCAACGAAGAGGGCATCACCACCATCATTGTCACGCATGAACGTTCAGTGGCAGATGCCACCAAACGGATCATCCACCTCAAGGATGGGATGATCGAATATGAAACCCGCAAGCAAAACGGGATACACGAAACGATTCCCTCCCTCAAATATTCAACGCTATGAGCGACCAGTTTCAGGAGATCATCGATACGTTGAAGAAGAACAAGATGCGTACCGCTCTTACCGGGTTGTCGGTATCCTGGGGCATCTTTATTCTGATCGTGTTGCTGGGTGCCGGCAACGGACTGAAAAACGGGGTGATGCAGAACTTCAGCTCACGGGCTGTCAACCGTATCAACCTCTGGCCCGGCACCACCTCCATCCCTTACCAGGGACTCAAAACAGAGCGCAACCTCAACTTCACCGAAAGTGAAGTGGATCTGATCCGACAGGAGGTGGAGGAGAGCCGCACCATCACCGCTCGCATCAACAGCACCCAGACCATCGCATATGGCAAGGAGTATGGCTCCTACAGCGTGAGAGGGGTGATGCCCGGGTATTACAATATTGAGAAACTGATCATTGGCCATGGGGAGGGGCGTTTCATCAACCAACTCGACATGCGGGAACAGAACAAGGTGATCGTGCTCGACAAGAAGATCGCCGACCTGCTTTTCAAGGAGGAATCTCCCCTGGGCAAAATGGTAAAGGTGGGTCAGCTGATGTTCAAGGTGGTGGGTGTCAACAGCAAGAAAGAGCAATGGGGCGGCTCAAACGCCTATATCCCTTTCACCACGGCACAGACCATTTTCAATCCCAGCCGCAAGTTCTACCAGATCACTTTTACCGTTGAGGGGCTAAAGACAGAGGCGGAGAACGACCAGTTCAATGAGTCGCTCAGGGAATTGATGGGTCGACGTCTCAACTTCGATCCGGCCGATGAGCAGGCACTCTGGGTCAACAACGCACAGAAAGAATATGTGGAGACGATGAAGATCTTCAGCGGCATCACCATTTTTGTCGGCATCATCGGCATCCTCACCCTGATCGCCGGCATCGTGGGGGTGAGCAACATCATGCTGGTGTCGGTAAAGGAGCGCACCCGCGAGATCGGGATCCGCAAAGCAATCGGTGCCACCCCTATGGCCATTCTGAAAACCATCATCCTGGAGTCGATCTTCATCACCACCCTCTTCGGATACATCGGCATGATGCTGGGCATCGGGCTCACCGAGCTGATCAACTTCGTGATGATACAGTCCGCCAACGGTACAGCGGCCAGCGATGAACCGCAGATGTCGGTCTTCACCAACCCCACCGTGGACATTCGCTATGCCCTCTTCGCCACGTTGGTGCTGATCATCGCCGGCGTGATCGCCGGCTACCTCCCCGCCCGCAAGGCAGTACGCGTACAGCCCATCGAGGCGATGAGGCAGGAATAAGGTGGTTCCTGGTTTGAGGTTAATAAGTTCGTAAGTTGATAGGCTTTAAGGTCGAGGTTCGAGCTCCGAAGCTGATCGCTAATCAAGAACTAAAATCTAAAAAGATATGTTCGACATAGACAGATGGCAGGAGATATGGATCACCATTACGCACAACAAGTCGCGTAGTGTGCTCACCGCCTTTGGCGTCTTTTGGGGGATGCTGATGCTGGTGCTGATGGTAGGAGCCGGCAATGCGCTGGAAAAGGGGATGACCTCCCAGATTGAGGGGTTTGCCACCAACTCCTGCTTCTTCGCCACGGAACGTACCACGCTCCCTTACAAAGGATTCCGCAAAGGCCGAAGATGGGATATGACCAACAGCGACCTGCCTGTGATCCGTGAAAAGGTAAAAGAGCTGCAGTATATTTCACCCGTGCTGTTCGCAGGCGGTAACGACAGGAATGTGGTCAGGGGTGAAAAAAACGGCTCTTACCTGGTAAAGGGTTGTTATCCCGAGTATGACCTGATTGAAAAAAGCAAGATGATCTATGGCAGATATGTAAACAACATCGATATAGCTGAGAAAAGAAAAGTGTGCGTGATTGGAGAACGTATTTACGAAGTGCTTTTCCAAAAGGGCGAAGACCCTACCGGCAAACAGATCCGCGTGAACGGCATCTACTTCCAGGTGATCGGCGTAGCCCGCAGCACCTCCGGCGTCAGCATCGGCGGCCAGACGGCCGAGACGGTGGTGCTCCCCTTCTCCACCATGCAACAGGCCTTCAACCAGGGCAATGTCATCCACTTCCTCGCTGCCACAGCCAAAGACGGAGTCCCGGTCAAGGTGGTGCAGGAAAAGATACTGGAGGTGCTCAAACAACAGCATCAGATCGCACCCGACGACAAAGAGGCAGTCTTCACCATGAACATTGAAGAACAGTTCAAGATGTTCAACTACCTCGGCATTGGCATCGCGGCACTGATCTGGATCGTGGGACTGGGCACCCTCTTCGCCGGTGCCATCGGTGTGAGCAACATCATGCTGGTCACCGTGCGCGAACGAACCCGTGAGATTGGTATCCGTCGTGCCCTGGGCGCCACACCCCGCAATATCATCGGTCAGATCCTCAGCGAGAGCATCGTGCTCACCCTGGTGGCTGGTCTGAGCGGCATCGTGATCGGCGTGGGACTGTTGCGCGCTACCGGCATCGTGCTGAGCCAGGGCGACCAGTTCTTCAAAGATCCGCAGATATCGTTCGGGATGGCAATGGCATCGCTCATCATCCTGATCATTATCGGCACCTTTGCCGGTTATCTCCCGGCACAGCGAGCCATGCTGATCAAACCGGTGGAGGCGATCGGCGAAGAGTAAAAGCTGACGGCAAAAAAAAGCTGATAGCTAAGAATATACAACTCACTAAATAATTATTGCATGAAACGAATTTTGAGCATTGCAGGTTTTGTACTGCTGGGACTGCTGGTCATCTCCACTTTTGTCTTTCTCTGGCAGAGATCACGCCCAAAAACAGTGAACTACAACATCGAGACCGCCGTGAAAGGTGATATCGAGAAGCGAACGGTGGCCACCGGCAAGGTGGAGCCACGCAACGAGATCCTCATCAAGCCACAGATGTCGGGCATCATTGCCGAAGTGTTCAAGGAGGCCGGAGATAAAGTGCAGGCCGGCGACATCATCGCCCGTATCCAGGTGGTACCCGACATGGTGAACCTGAGCAGCGCCGAATCCCGCGTACAGCGGGCCCAGCTGGCAGCCAACCAGAGCAGGATTAACTATGAACGCGATAAGAAGCTCTATGAGAACGAGGTGATCTCGCGCGAGGAGTTCGAGAAGGTAGAGCTGCAGTACAGGAACGATCAGGAGGAGCTGCGTGCCGCCAACGACAACCTGAGTCTGGTGCGCACGGGCATCACCCAGAGCTCGGCAAAGACCAGCAATACGCTGGTGCGTTCCACTGTGAGCGGTACCATTCTCGACGTGCCGGTCAGGGTGGGAAACTCGGTGATCCAGTCCAACAATTTCAACGACGGCACCACGGTGGCATCGGTCGCCAACCTGAGCGACATGCTCTTCGTCGGCAAGATCGATGA
>WOYT01000016.1:0-1058 GCA_011620695.1 Proteiniphilum sp. | reverse complement strand
CAAAACTTTGTCTTCGGCCGTTCCATCGGCCTCGACAACACCTATCAGAACACCAACTCATCGCAGACCAGCTTCGGTCTGGGTGCAGATATCACCCTTTTCGACGGATTGCGCATGAAGCACAACATCGACGCCCGCAAGGCAGAGATGTATGCCTCTGAGGCAGATCTGGAGAAGATGCAGGATGACATCGTGATGAGCGTCACCACCGCCTTTCTGCAGACACTCCTCAACAAGGAACTGCTGCAGATCGCGGAGAGTCAGCTTGCACTCACACAGGCCGACATCGCCCGTCGCACCGAGCTGGTGAAAAGCGGGAAGATGGCACGGGGAGAGTTGTATGAACAGGAAGCACAGCTGGCCAGGGAGGAACTCAACAGGGTACAGGCCGCCAGCAACCTCAAGCTGGCACTGCTCGATCTGGCACAGATCATGGAGCTGGAGGAGTTCGATCAATTTGATGTGACAGCTCCTCCTGCCGAGACACTCATCAGCGAGACGCCGTTACTTGCTTCGGGAGCTGTCTATGAAAGCGCGCTGGTAAACCGTCCCATCATCCGGAGCATGCAGTACCAGATCGAAAGCAGCGAAAAAGAGATGCTGATGGCCAAATCTCAGTTCTACCCGTCACTCTCCTTCGGTGCCAACATGGGAACCGGCTATTACAAGATGAGCGGCAGAGACAACGACCCGTTGGGCACACAGCTGCGGAACAACATGAGTAACTCACTCGGTTTCAGCCTGCGCATCCCCATTTTCAACAAATTCCAGGTCAGGAACAATGTCCACAGCGCCGAGCTGGCCATTGCCAACACCCGTCTGGAAATGGACAAGACAAAACTGGAGCTTCGCAAACAGATTGAACAGGCCTATTACAATGCCGTGGGAGCCAAAAGTCGTTGGGAAGCCGCGCAAAAATCGGTCACTGCCAGCGACGAAGCCTATCGTTTTGCGGAACAGAAATTTGAAAACGGTCGCGCCAACGCCTACGAGCTCTTCCTCGCCAAGAACAACCAGACACAGGCGCTGGGTGAAGAGGCACAGGCCAAGTACGAATA
>WOYT01000050.1 GCA_011620695.1 Proteiniphilum sp. | reverse complement strand
ACACTCTTCACGACCTTCACAAAGTAGTCCTGTGAGAACTGCGGCATGATCTTGTCTTCCGAGTAGTGATGGTGGATGCCGTTGGCCATCCAGATCTGTTTCAGATAGGTCTCGAACTGCTTCCACTCCTCTGACGATTTGTCGCCCATATAGTTTTCATACACCCCCTCGCAGACGCGGCGGATGGTGAGGTTGTGGCGGTTGTGCTGGTCCCAGAGGATGTCACGTCCCTCCAGGGCTGCCTGTGACAGGTAATAGATCAGCTCTTTCTGCTGAAGAGAGAGGCTGTTGAATCCCGGTACGGGATAACGCAGAATTTCGATGTCGGCAAAACGATCTACCTTGTATTCAAAAGTGGAGTCGATGCCGTCGTCAATTGGTTCACTGCCGGCCTGTTTACCCTGGGTGCAGGCCCCCAGCAGGAAGAGTGATGTAAACATGTAGATGACTTTCTTCATAATCAGTTTGTTTTATACTTGTAGGTCACACCCGCCAGCTCTTCGTTGGCCTGGGTGATCTTCTTTTTCAGGCTCTCCTTATAAGCTGCCAGCTTCATTTGTGCCGTATCGTCGCTTGTGGCAATCATCTGCAGGGCAAGGATGGCTGCATTGAGTGCGCCGTTGATGCCGACAGTAGCTACCGGAATGCCCGGAGGCATCTGTACGATGGCCAGCAGCGCATCGATGCCATCGAGAGAGGCTTTGATCGGTACTCCGATCACCGGCAGGGTGGTCATTGAAGCAATCACCCCCGGCAGGTGCGCGGCCATGCCGGCAGCGGCGATGATCACCTTGATACCCCTCTCTCTTGCTCCTTTGGCAAACCTCTCCACCTCTTCGGGGGTACGGTGTGCCGAGAGGGCGTTAATCTCAAAGGGGATCTCCATCTCGTTGAGAAACTGAGCTGCTTTTTCCATGACGGGCAGATCGGACGTACTGCCCATGATGATGCTTATCAATGGGTTCATATGTTTTTAAATGAGTGAATGAATGATTAAAAAGGGAATCACTTATGGCGAAGTGATTCCCTGCAGGATATCGTATGCTTACTTGCCCGTGAACTCCTTGTAGGCAGAGGCCGTCATCAGCTGATCCATTTCCGCAGGATCCTTCACGGCTACACGGATGATCCATCCCTCACCGAAAGGGTCACGGTTCACCAGCTCCGGGGCATCATCCAACTTGGCATTCACCTCCAGTACCTCACCTGAAACCGGCATTATCAGGTCGGAAACGGTTTTTACCGCTTCAATGCTGCCAAAGACCTCGCCTTGCGACAGGTTTTCGCCCTGGCTGGTCACATCCACATAGACAATCTCACCCAGTTCTTCCTGGGCAAAATCGCTGATGCCCACATAGGCTTCACTGCCCTCCAGTCGCACCCATTCATGGTCGGAGGAATACTTTACATTTTCGGGAAAATTCATAGCAATCGTTATTTTTTAGGAATGTTGTTTTGATCGGGTAAATGTAATACAATATTTTATAATGTCAAAAAGGGATGGAACGATTTATATCAGATCACCGTTCCGCCCCAGACAAACAGGAACGAAACCAAAAAGCCAAGCAGGAATCCGGCGATCACCTGGTACAGCGTATGTCGCCGCAGGATGAGCCGTGAGGTTCCTACCAGACCTGCAATGATAAATAATCCCATGAACATGTAATAGGGATTGGAGTGCTCCACGAAATAGCTCACAGCCATGGCTCCGCCAATAAGCCCTCCCACACCGAACATGTGGGCGCTGATTTTCCAGGTGAGGGTGATCAGGATGGCAATCACCATGATCGTTACCGAGGCGGCCATAATCATCAGAAACCATGTCGGCATCCCCATCCTGGAGTAATAGACAATCATCGCTGAATAGGAGATGAGTGTGATCAGGTAGGGGAATATTCGTTCCCTCCGTATCTTCAGCGATAGGTCAGAAATGATTCGTAAACGGTAAAGCATGTAGATGAGCAGTCCCGGGATTGCAAATGAGAAAAGCAGCACCGGCAGGAGAATTTGCCAGAATAGAGGCCGATAGATCGTGCCGAAGTAGGTGTATAGAAAAAGGAGCATCACCCCGTAGGTGGGCATCAGCAAGGGTTGGAATATGGTGGAGATTAAATGGGCAATCGTTTTCATCCTGATGGGTTCCTTTCAATGGGGTTCCTTTTGATAAACCAACAAAGTTACATTTTTTTTCTCAAACGGGAGACAGGAATATTCAGTTGTTCCCGGTATTTTGCGACGGTACGGCGGGCGATCAGATAACCTTTTTCGTTGAGGATCCGGGTAAGCTGGTCGTCGGTCAACGGTCGCTTAGGATTTTCACCTTCGATGCTCTCCTTTAGAATCATCTTTACCTCTCGAGATGAAATATCCTCACCCTCTGAAGTTTGCATCGCTTCTGAGAAGAAATACTTCAGCGGGTAGATGCCGTTGTTGGTTTGCACATATTTGCTGTTGCTCACCCGTGAAACAGTAGAGATATCGAACCCGGTCCTTTCGGCCACATCTTTGAGCACCATCGGCTTGAGTTGTGATTCATCTTCGTTCAGGAAGAAGTCATACTGCAGATTCACGATCGCCTCCATGGTACGCAGCAGGGTGTTTTGCCTTTGCTTCACAGCATCGATAAACCATTTAGCCGAATCAACCTTCTGCTTCATGAACAACATCGCCTGTTTATCGTCGGACGACATGCTCTCCCGGTTTTCCTGGTACCCTTTTAGCATCTCGTAGAAGTTGTTGTTCACTTTCAGGTTTGGAATATTGCTGTTGTTGAGGTGGATGGTCACCTGTCCGTTGTAGGTGTCGACCAGGAAGTCGGGGGTGATATTGTTCATGGCAGTCTGCAGAGTGCCTCCCACGGCGTTGCCCGGTTTGGGATTGAGTGAGGTGATCTCTTCAATTGCCTTCCGAAGATCATCAGGTGTGATGTTCATCTGTTGGATGATTTTATCGAAATGCTTCCGGGAGAACGCTTCAAAATAATCGGTCAGGATGGCTTCCGCCAGTTTCACAGGTGCGGATGGCTCTTTCCGGGCCAGCTGCAGCAATAGGCACTCCTGCAGATTGCGTGCTCCCACACCAGCCGGATCCAACTCCTGTATCTCGTACAAGAGGTCTTCAAGTTGCAGAGGAGTCACCTCCATTTGTTGCTGAAAGAGCAGATCGTCGGCGATGGCCTGCAGTTCACGCTGAAGGTAGCCATTTTCATCCAGGTTACCGATGATATAGGTGGCGATGGTATGGCGACGTTCATCCAGATTGAGTAGGCTGAGTTGTTCCAGGAGGGAGTCGATCAGCGACTGGTCGTCGTAGTAGCTGATTTCGGCGAACCCTTGTTCGTTTGAGCGATCTCTCTGACCGATGTGGTAGTCGGGGATATCCTCATCTGAGATGTAGTCGCCAAGCATGATCTCATCCTGTGTGATCTCCTCTTCTTTCTCCTGTTCATTTCCATCAGGATCGTTCATCGGCTCATCGTTGTCGGTCTCCAGGGCCGGATTATCCTCCACCTCCTGCTTGATACGGTCTTCTACCTCTACGGTATTCAGTTCCACCAGCTTGATCACCTGCATCTGCAGAGGAGAAAGCCGCTGAGTCTGTTTCAGTTCCTGTTGCTGTTTGAGCGCCATATTTTATGGGATATTTTGAAAGCAAAGATAGAGATTTCTCTTCCAAAAAACAATCCTCTGTATGCCTCGCGAAACAGAATATGCGATATAGATGATTAAAATAATGGTGCTTTATTCAGATTTAAAACTTTTTCTTACCTTTGAATCACTAAACAGAGATCGCAATGATATTCAAATTTCTTATTCTTTCCGATGAAGTGGAGGACTTCAAAAGAGAAATAACCATTGATGCAGATGCCACATTCCTGGAGCTTTACAGGGCGATTATTGAGTGCACCGGTTTCAGTGATCGTGAGATGGCCTCTTTCTTCCTGTGCGACAGCAAATGGCGTAAGGAGAAGGAGATCACCCTTGTGGAGATGGATACCTATTCCGATGAAGATTCTTTCATCATGGAGGAGTGTGTATTGAGTGATTTTCTGGAAGATGAGAAGCAGAAGATGATGTTTGTGTTTGATTACCTCACCGAAAGAGCACTTTATATAGAACTTTCAGAAATCATTCCCGGCAAGAGCCAGAATAAACCGCGCTGTACCCTCTCCGAAGGTGAAGCTCCCAGACAACAGATGACACCAGAAGAGATTGGGACAGAATCTTTGTCGATCGATTTGGGTGAATCTTTCTACGGCGATGAGAGCTTTGACCTGGATGAGCTGGATAAAGAAGGCTTTGAAGGATTGGACACGTTCACCACTGATCTGGGTGAAAATGATCTTCACTGACAGCACTTCATCATGAAAACCCTGCTCGTGCTCCTTGGTCCCACGGGCGTGGGGAAGACCGAATGGAGCATCCGGCTGGCATCCGCACTGCGGGTCCCGATCCTATCGGCTGACTCACGACAGATCTATCGTGGCATGCAGATCGCTACGGCAGCACCCACTGCTGATCAGCTGCAGCGTGTACCCCATTATTTTGTAGGGAGCTTGTCCCCTGAAACCTATTATAGTGCCAGCAGCTATGAGCAGGATGTGCTCTCGTTGCTGGAGGAGCTGTTTGAGCACCATCGGGTGGTGATTCTCTCAGGTGGTTCCATGATGTACATTGATGCGATCTGCAAGGGGATGGATGAGCTGCCCATCGTCGATGAGTCGTTGCGTCACGAACTTCAGGAGCTTTACCAACGGGAAGGCCTTGATCCCATCCGTCGACAGTTGAAATTGCTTGACCCGGTTTTTTACGGACAGGTGGATCTGAAGAATCCTCAGCGGTTGATTCATGCGCTGGAGATCTGTCTGATGGCAGGTAAGCCCTACTCCTCATTGCGTACCAATCCCGAAAGAGAGAGACCCTTCCGCATCCTGAAGATCGGGTTCACCCGTGATCGTGCGGAGCTCTATGACCGCATCAACCAACGGGTGGAGAAGATGCTGGAGGAGGGTTTGCTGGAGGAGGCGGGCAGTTTTTACCCGCTGCGTCATCTCAATGCTCTCAACACAGTAGGCTATAAGGAGCTGTTTCGTTATTTCGACGGGGAGTGGTCATTGGAGAAGGCCATTGAAAAGATCAAGCAGCACTCCCGCAATTATGCACGCAAGCAGCTCACCTGGTTCAAAAAGGATAAGGAGATTCACTGGATCAATCTTTCTGAGCAGGAGAGGGATGTGATGTCGGAGGTGATGCAATTGCTGGAGCAGGAGTGATGGACGACCCTGCTTTGCTGAGCTTGCCATTTTAGCATAACTTTTTCCCGGCACTTGTTGGATAATTGGGATAAATGTGCTAATTTTGCATCACTTTTCAGAGATGGAAATAAAATTCTTCAGTAGCTCAGTCGGTTAGAGCATCTGACTGTTAATCAGAGGGTCGT
>WOYT01000043.1 GCA_011620695.1 Proteiniphilum sp. | reverse complement strand
CATCTGACTGTTAATCAGAGGGTCGTTGGTTCAAGTCCAACCTGAAGAGCGGAAAGGTACAGTTTTTAAGGGTGAATAAATTCTTCAGTAGCTCAGTCGGTTAGAGCATCTGACTGTTAATCAGAGGGTCGTTGGTTCAAGTCCAACCTGAAGAGCGTAAAGACGAGTCGTGGGGCTCGTTTTTTCGTGTGACTATTGCAAATGTCATAGAATGTCTGATAATTTGCGGAAGTAAATCAATTTTAATAATTATTCGTTCAGGTGCAGGCATCAACAATTAAAGCGTCACTGTTAGCCTTTGGAACCCCCGAAAGGGCACAACACTCATCCTATTTCTTCAAGACCGGTATGGGAGAGTATGGTGAAGGAGACCGCTTTATTGGCTGCAGTGTGCCCGAAATCAGAAGGGTGGCTGCGGCACACATGGATGCCTCATTTCAGGAGTTGAAGAAGCTGCTCGACGACCCATTGCATGAATGTCGTCTCTGCGCGTTGGTGATCCTTACCGGTCAGTTCAAAAAGGCAGAGGAGACTGGTCGTGAGAAGATCGTCCGGTTCTACCTCTCCCACACCGACAGGGTAAACAACTGGGATCTGGTGGATCTCTCCTGCTACCATATCATTGGCGAATGGTTAAAAGATAAAGGGGATCGTTCTCTTCTCTATCGCCTGGCGGATAGTGGGCTGCTCTGGGAGCAGCGCATCGCCATGGTCTCCACGCTCGCGTTTATCCGGAACAATGATTTTGAGGATACGCTCCGTCTGTCGGAACGCTTTCTCACCCATCACCATGACCTGATACACAAGGCTTCCGGCTGGATGCTGCGTGAGGTAGGCAAGCGCGATGAAGAGGTGCTGGCCCGCTTTTTGGATCGCTTTCACCAAGTAATGCCTCGCACCATGCTGCGTTATGCCATTGAACGGCTTGCGCCGGAAAAAAAGGGTTATTACATGCAGCGCCTCAAATAAACATTGAAGATGATTCATACACATACCTTGTCAAACGGATTGCGTGTCATTCACCGTGATGCCTTATCCGAAATATCCCATTGCGGCATTGTGGTTAACTGCGGTTCGCGCGATGAGTATCCCGGGGAGGCCGGCATGGCACATTTTGTGGAGCACATGCTCTTCAAGGGTACCCGCAGGCGACGGGCTCATCATATCGCCGGGCGGATGGAGAGTGTGGGGGGCGAGCTCAATGCCTACACCACCAAGGAGGAGACATTTTATTATGCCACTTTCCTGGGTGAATATTTCCCCCGTGCTGTGGAGCTGCTGGCAGATATGCTGTTTCAGTCGGAGTTCTCACCCCTGCTTATCGATCGTGAACGGGAGGTGGTCATCGATGAGATCAACTCCTATCGCGATGCGCCCTCGGAGCTGATCTTTGATGATTTTGAGAACATGGTTTTTGCCGGGCATGAGCTGGGACACTATATCCTGGGTGTGCCTGAAACACTGAACCTGTTCACGCGTGATCAGATCTTACGCTTTATTGAGCGTCAGTACCAGCCTTCACGGATGGTTTTCTTCTCCAACGGCAGGATCCCTTTCCCAAAGGTGGTAAAACTGTTGGAGAGATACTTTTCTGTTGCACCGCCATCGGTGGAAGTGAACAAGAGAGTTGCGCCCTCACCTTCCTATATGCCGCGGAAAGAACGACTCCATAAGAACACGTCACAGAGCCATGTGATGCTTGGAATGCCTGCCCTTTCGATGCACCATCCGCAGCGATATGCGCTGCTTTTGCTAAACAACATTTTGGGTGGCGACAGTCTCAACAGTCGCCTCAATGCCTCTCTGCGGGAGAAACATGGGTTGGTTTACCACGTGGAGTCAAATGTGACCCTCTATAGTGACACCGGTCTGTTTGCCATCTATTTTGCAGGCGACCCGCAACAGCGCGAGCGTAGCATCCGGCTTGTGAGGAAGGAGATCAGCCGCCTGCTGGAAAAGGAGCTGACGCCCATGCAGCTCAACCTGGCGAAACGACAGTGGAAAGGTCAACTGGGCATTGCCGCCGAGCAGATTGAGAACTACACCCTGTCCATGGCGAAACAGTTCCTGCACACCGGTCGTAATCTCTCGTTGGAGGAGCTGTTCGCCCGTATTGATGCGATCACTGCCGCCGAGATACAGGCCACATCGCGCAATCTGTTTGATAAAGAGCTATATGAGCTTTCCTATCTGTGAATGTCCATTTTCTTGTTTGTTTGATATAATGGTTGTTGCCGAACAATTTGATTTAGTAACTGTTCTATGAGTAGTTTAGAAGTAACCATCTTCGAAACCTACAATCAATCGAGAAAATTAACTTAATGAATGAGATTATGAACAAAATGAGATTAACAGCAGTAATTGCCTTGCTTGCCGTGGTTACGGCAGTCAGCGCGCAGGTGAGTCTGGGCATCAAGGGAGGAATGAACTTGTCGAATCTGGTGTATGACGATGAAGTGAATGACAAGAACCCGAAAATCGGTTTCAACATCGGACTGGCAGCAGATGTCGATTTTGCCCCTAACGTAGCCCTGCAGTCCGGCTTGTTCTTCAGCACCAAAGGATCTAAATTGGTGGTGGATGAAATGGATGCCGAATTCACTGAGAATCTGATGTACCTGCAGCTTCCAGTACACATTGCTTATAAGGTAGATGTCACTCCTGGTACGCGGGTGGTATTTCATGCCGGTCCTTATGCCGCCTATGGCGTGGGAGGAAGCAGGGAAGCCAAAGTAGGTACCCTTAGCGGAGAATGGGATGTTGACGATATATTTGGCGATGCCAACCGTCAGTACAAACCTTTTGATGCCGGCCTGGGACTTGGTGTAGGTGCTGAGTTCGGTGCTTTCCTGGTAGATTTAGGATGGGACATGGGTCTGGTCAATATCTCCAACTGGGATAATGGCAATGTGAAAAACCAGAACGCATATCTTTCAGTTGGCTTCAAATTTTTCTAACCGGCTGTAATAGAGATTTAGAACCCTGCAATGGAAGTTGCAGGGTTTTTTTCATTTTTAGATCAGTGATTTGCTGAAAGGATAGGGTATCCATTGGATTTTTTCTATTTTTGTAAAATAAGAAAAAAGGTTAATCATATGAAAAGAAATATTCTGATTCTCTCGCTCTTTCTGGCATCCAGTTCCTTGCCGGCCCAGTCCCCCCTGGAACGATTTATCGCTCATCCCGCGCTGAAACATGCATCAGTGGGAGTGTCGGTAACCGATCTGGAGAGTGGCAGGAGCATCCTGTCGCACAACGCGGAGCTGTCGCTCACACCGGCATCGGTACAGAAGCTGATCACCACTGCCACTGCCCTTGAGCTGCTGGGTGAACATTACCGCTACAGGACAGAGGTGGCGATCGATGCAAATGATCCTGCCCGTATCCTGGTGATAGGGTCGGGCGATCCCACGCTGGGCAGTGAGGCATTCAGTGATCACCCCGAAACTTTTTTCACCGTGGCTGTCGATGCGCTCAAAAAAGCACTGCCGAGTGGCAGGGAGTATTCCATCTACGTGGTGGATGACCTGTTCGGGTATTACGGTATCTCGCCCGAGTGGACCTGGATCGATATGGGAAATTACTACGCCGCCGGCGCTTACGGTATCAGCATCTTCGACAACAGCTACAAACTGATCTTTGATACTACCGACAGAAACAGCTGTCCGAAAATCCTGCGCACCGAACCCGAGATACAACAGCTCACTTTCCGGAACGAGCTGACGCTGAACACCACCGGTCGTGACAACGGTTACATCTATGGTGCACCTTTCTCGAATGAGAGATTCCTGAGGGGCGATATCCCGGCCGGAAGGAAGGCTTTCAGCATCAAGGGGGATATACCCGATCCGGGACTTCTCCTGGGGGAGACCCTGGCCACTTATCTCAGAGATGCGGGATTGAATATAGGAAGGGTGGAGACAGCCCGGGAGGATTATCTCACGGCGGTTTGCTCAACAGCCAGAAACAACAACTACCGGGTGGGGAGAGTGCTGTTTACAAAAATTTCGCCACCTCTGAAGGAGATCATCCGTGAGGTGAATGTGGAGAGCAACAACCATTATGCGGAACACCTGATCCGCACCATCGGCATAAAATACAGAAGCAACGCTGAGGAGGATGCGTTGGAGGCAGGAATCGCAGCTGTATCGGATTTCTGGAACAGTAAGGGCGTCACAACTACATCGTTACAGATGTATGACGGCAGCGGCCTGGCACCGCAGAACGCGGTAAGCCCGCAACTGCTGACCGATCTGCTGGTTTATATGTACACCCGGAGTGACGTTGCATCCGTCTTCTTCGATTCTCTGCCAAAAGCAGGGCAGGAGGGCACACTCAGCTCATTCCTGCGCGATACAAGATTGAAAGGCAGGATAGCCGCCAAGAGCGGCAGCATAGGAGGGGTGCAGTGCTTCGCCGGCTATCTGATCGACGGCGACAAAAGATATGCCTTTACCGTGATGGTGAACAAGTTCAATGGCACCCGTCCGCAAGTGAGGAGTGCCATTGAACAGTTGCTACTGGAGTTGTAGTTTTATTGCTCCACAATCTCCAGCAGTTCAATTTCAAAAACAAGGGTCGTGTAGCCCGGGATGCTGTTGTTGCCCGTTTCTCCGTAGCCCAGCATCCAGGGGATCCAGATCTCCCATTTGTCGCCCACCTGCATGTGTTGCAACGCTGTGGAGAAGCCATCCACCACACCGCTCACGAAGAAAGTGCTGGGAATGTTGTTCCGATTGCTGGTAGAATCAAAGATGATCTTATTCTGGATGAGATTTCCCTTGTCATCGGTATAGCTGTCGGCCAGTGACCAGTTGTTCTTATACCAACCGGTGTACAGCACCTTCACCTTATCGGTGAAATAGGGGGTAGCTCCATCTCCCTGTTCCAGCTCTTTATACATGATAAACCCTTTCCCCGATTGAGAGTTCAATCTTGAGTATTCCGGGCTGGCGGCTATGTTCGCGAATTGTGCCTCATTCTCCAGCTTCCACCGGTCATCGAAAGTCTCTGTGTTGTCGCAGGAGGCGGCAAGGAAAAGCATGCCGGTGAGAATGAGGAGTGATCTGAATGGTTTTATTTTCATGATCAGGAAAGTTTTTTAAGGAGATGTTTCAAATCAGTTTTTTCAGCAATCACCTGTTGCAGTGAGTCGATGGTCACCCTCTCCTGTGCCATCGTATCGCGATAGCGGATGGTGACGGTGTTGTCCTCCAGCGTCTGGTGGTCGATGGTGGCACAGTAAGGGGTACCGATGGCATCCTGACGGCGGTAGCGCTTGCCGATGCTATCTTTCTCATCATACTGGCAGGCGAAGCTGAACTTCAGTTCATTCATGATCTCACGCGCTTTCTCGGGCAGTCCGTCTTTCCTCACCAGTGGCAGGATGGCAAGCTTCACCGGGGCCAGGGCAGGGGGGAGCTTCAACAGTACCCGAACCTCTCCTCCTTCCAGTGTTT
>WOYT01000074.1 GCA_011620695.1 Proteiniphilum sp. | reverse complement strand
TCTGAGGCAGAGTATAAGAACGGGCAAAAGCACGGCACCTGGCGCATCTGGGATGAGTTGGGCAACCTGCGTTACGAGATGAACTACAAGGATGGCAAGAAAACGGGTCTCTGGCGCATGTGGAACGAAAAAGGTGAGCTGGTGGATGAGAAAAGCTACTGACCGGTATGCTGTTGAATGAAAAATGTAACAAAAACTTCATCGATTCGTAACCACTTTTTCCGTGACAACAGCTTACTTTTGTGTCACGTAAAACGAACAATTAAAATAAATTAGTCGTATGAAATCAATGTTGCTACTCGCATCTTCACTATTGATCACCGTGTCTGCATTTGCCGGGACCGAATCGAACGAAGTGAAAAAGGGAAAAGAATCGCAGCCGGCTGCCCCGGTTGAAGTGGTGCAGACGCTGCAGCTGACTGGTTCGGTTGTTGACGAAAAGAACCAGGAAGCGCTTGCAGGAGCTGCCATCGTGGTGGATGGAAAAAAATATTATTCAGACCTGGATGGAAATTTTGCCATCAAGAACGTGAAACCGGGCAGATACTCAATTGTGGTGGAGCTGATCTCCTATGAGCCGGCCACCATGGAAGTGGATCTCTCCGGGAGTAATCGCGAATTGAAAATTGGCCTGCTGCAGAAATAAAGTCTCGCAGGCTAACGATTTGAATCACTCGTATGTTTGCCCTCTACCGGGGGCAAACTTTTTTATGCCCCATACCCTGTGAAAAAGCCAGGTGGACAGGTGGGATTTACCTGGTCGGGATTGCAAACACGATCGCCCCTATAGATCAGGTCAGGATAACCAAAATGGAGCTGGTTCAGAGGTTCAGTGTAACCTGCTGTATCAGCGTCTTGGCATTCACATCGGGTCCTGCCTTGGCATAATTCTCCTTGAAGTTCCGGTGCGACTTGAGCAGGTTGCTCGATTGCAGGGTGATGATCTTGGACTCATTGACAAGGTTGAGGAAGAGGATGCTGCCGCGCGTTGTGGAGGCACCCGCTTTCACCCGTTTGATCTGTCGTTTGCTGAGCTTCTGGTAGAGGTCGATGATCACATTCCGCATATTGGTGACCACAGCGAACTGCGAGTAGTCGCCTTTCATGTCCATCTCGTTGTAACTGTTGAACGCCTCGGAGAGGATCTTGTAAATCATTGTCAGGTCCTCAATCTGCTCCTTGGTGAAAGCGGCATGGTTGTTGTCGATATAATGGAAAGTAGCTTCTGTCATCGCTTTGAGCGACTTGGTGATCTCGTAGGAGTAATCCACCAGCTGCACATACTCCTGTTCCAGGTCGAGCGCGTTTATCTCCATGTTTTCCAGCGTGGGTACCACTTCGTAGGTCCGTTTGTCCTTGAACTTCTCATAGAGCTCATTAGCGTCTGTCATCGCTTTCTTCACTATCTTGCGGTTCTCATCTCTCAGTCCCTGAAGCACTCTTTCATAGATGGAGAGGGTCTTGTTCAGCAGCAGCCGGACATCCTCGTTACAGGAGGTGACCAGCTGAATCTCGCTTGAGAGCACCTGTTGCTGCTGCTGTTCACGGCTCTTGCGCCTGGTATGCATCCGGCTCGATTTGTAGAGCATAAAGCCCACCAGCAGGATCATCATTGCGATGGCGATCTTGCCGCCCCACATCAGGAAGAGGCCGATGAGCATGGAGACAGTGAAGGCAATCAGGGCTGTCATCAGCCATCCTGCTACTACGGTCAGCACTCCGTTGATGCGATAGACAGCGCTGTCGCGCCCCCACGCCCTGTCGGCCAGTGAGGTACCCATGGCCACCATGAAAGTGACGAATGTGGTAGAGAGAGGCAGTTTCAGTGAGGTACCCAGTGAGATCAACAGGGCCGCGACGGTGAGGTTCACCGATGCCCGGATCAGGTCGAAGGAAGCGCCGTTTTCTGTTTTTACCGGTGTGAACTGCCGGTCGATAAACCGTTTTATTGGTCCAGGCATGATCTTGTCGACCGACTTTGTGAGGGTGAGACTACCCCGAACCATGGAGCGTGACAGGGGCGATGAGGAGAATCGTTCCACCCCCTCACCCTTGCGGGCCAGGTTGACCTCGGTCTCGGTCACCGAGCGCGATTTCTTGGAGAACCAGAGGGAGAGGATCATGATCAGACCGGCTCCAATCAGCCAGGGGAGATTGGCCATCACCGGTTCGTTCAGCTTGTCCATGTAAAGGGTTTCAATGTTGCCACCTGTGGCTGCCACCTCTCCTGCAATTCTAAATGAATCGTAACCAGCCATGAAGACACCGATGAAGTTGACCAGGTCGTTGCCGGCGAAGGCCATGGCCAGGGCCGTGGTGCCTGCCAGGACGATCACTTTCAGGATGTTTACCCGGAAGAGATGCTGCAGAAGCGCCATCAATGCGGTGGATCCGGCTAAACTGTAGAGCAGTGCGGTGCCCATATGATTCTCCAGGTAGTTGAGCATCTCCGGTGTCACCAGCACGCTCCCTTTTAATCCCTTGAAGATGGCAAAATAGATGATAGCCGTAAGTGCGATCCCCCCCCAGAGGGCCCCCAGGTAGCGGAATCGTTTCGCGTAGTTGAAGGAAAAGATCAGCCGGGAGATATACATGATGATGCATCCCACCACAAAAGCAATGGCTATGGAAATGAAGATACCTGAGATGATGGCCAGCGCCTTTGCACTGTTGATGTAATCACCCAACTGACCACCACTCTCGCTGGTCCAGAGGGTGAACAGTGCCACTGCTACCGCAGCCCCCAGCAGCTCAAACACCAGCGATACGGTGGTGGAGGTAGGCAGCCCTAAGGTGTTAAACAGGTCGAGCAGGATCACGTCGGTGATCATCACCGCCAGGAAGAGGGTCATGATGGACGGGAAGGTGAACTTGTCTGGATAGAAGACGCCGCTGCGGGCAACCTCCATCATACCGCTTGAGAACATCACCCCGATCATCACCCCGAGTGAGGCGACCGTGAGGATCACCCAGAGGGGCGCAACTTTCGATCCGATGCTGGAGTTAAGAAAGTTAACCGCATCGTTTGAGACACCCACGATCAGGTCGAGCGTGGCCAGTACCAGTAATACAATGATAATAATCAGGTAAATTGAATCCATATATAAAATCATTTTGTTTTTTTATTCCACCGTCACCGACTTGGCTAGGTTGCGCGGCTGATCCACATCGCACCCCTTCACCACGGCAATATGGTAGGCCAGCAGCTGCAACGGGATCACCGACAGCAGTGGGGTGAGGCAGGGGAGTGTCTCAGGCACCTCCACCGAGAAGTCTGACAGAGCACTCACCACCTGATCGCCTTCGGTAACCACCGAGATGATCCTCCCCTTGCGGGCTTTGATCTCCTGGATGTTGCTGGTCACCTTGTCGTAGGTGTCCGACTGGGTGGCGATGACGATGACCGGCATCTCGTGACTGATAAGGGCAATAGGGCCATGTTTCATCTCGGCCGCAGGGTAACCCTCCGCATGGATGTAGGAGATCTCTTTCAGTTTCAGAGCGCCTTCCAACGCCACCGGGAAGTTGTAGCCCCTGCCCAGGTAGATACAGTTGCTTGCGTAAGTGAAAGTTTTGGCATATTGTGCTATCAGTTCGTTCTTTTTCAGGATCTTTCCCACCTTTTCCGGTATCAGGCTCAGCTCACGGATCAGATTGAGGTATTCTTCGCGGCTGATGGTTCCTTTCTCTTTGCCGATAAGGACGGCCAGCATCGTCAGGACAGTTACCTGCGCGGTGAATGCCTTGGTCGATGCCACGCCAATCTCAGGTCCTACGTGGGTATAACATCCAGAGTGGGTGTTGCGGGGGATGGAAGAGCCTACCACGTTACAGATGCCGAAGATGAAAGCACCCTCTTTTCTGGCCAGCTCCACTGCTGCCAGTGTGTCGGCGGTCTCGCCCGACTGGGAGATGGCGATGACAATGTCATCCTTGTGGATCACCGGTTTGCGGTAGCGAAACTCCGATGAGTATTCAACCTCCACCGGTATGCGGGCATACTCCTCTATGGCATACATGCCGATCTGGGCAGCATGCCAGGAGGTGCCGCAGGCAGTGATGATGATGCGCCGGGCATTCAGAAACTTCTCCCTGTTATCAATAAACCCAGCCAGGGTGATGTTGTTGGCGTCCACGTTCACCCTCCCCCGCATGCAATCACTCAGGGTATGGGGTTGCTCGAAGATCTCCTTGAGCATGAAGTGTGGGTATCCCCCCTTTTCGAGCTGACTGAGTGTCAGCTCCAGCTTCTGGAAGCGGGGTGTCTTTTCTATGTTGCCGATGGTTCGTATCTTAAGTGGTGCATCTCTTTGGATGGTAACGATTTCCTCATCACCGATGTAGGTGACACGATCGGTGTATTCAATGATGGGGGTGGCATCCGACCCGATGAAATACTCATCTTCACCAATGCCGATCACCAGTGGGCTTCCCTTTCTGGCGGCCACGATCAGGTCGGGATTATTCCGGTCCAGCACTGCTATGGCATAGGCGCCAACCACCTGGTTGAGTGCCAGCTGGACCGCCGTGGAGAGGTCGCTGCCGTTGCTCTTCTTCATGAACTCGATCAGCTGTATCAACACCTCGGTATCGGTTTCACTCTGGAAGGTAAATCCTTCACTGATCAATCCCTCTTTCAATACCGAATAGTTCTCGATGATGCCATTGTGAATGATGGCCAGCTCTTCCGATTGTGAGTAGTGGGGATGGGCATTGTGCTGAGTAGGTTCACCGTGGGTGGCCCAGCGGGTGTGGGCAATACCAATTGTACCGCTCACATCTTTCTGTTCTGCATACTGTTCCAATTCAGACACTTTTCCCTTCGTCTTGTACACCTTCAGTTTGCCTTCGTGGATCAGTGCGATCCCGGCACTGTCATATCCACGATACTCAAGGCGATGAAGTCCCTTGATGAGGATCGGATAAGCCTCTCTTTTACCAATGTAACCTACAATTCCACACATTTTTTGATAAATTTTTATGGTTCATGTGTACAATGGGATGAACTCCGTTAAATGCCGGATAGAGGCGTGTTGGTGATGGTTCCGTCAATAAAATTTGGGACCTTGAATGCATACAGTCTCTCTTAGTTACTTTGAAAGTTTGTGCAAATTTGCATCTTCTTTCCGAAATATGAAAGAGAAAATCAGAAAAAGAATGAGTGCAAAGCGACTGGAACCCAAAATGTAACAAAAACGTAACAATTTCTGTTGTCTCCAGCCCCCTCTCTCTCCCTTTTTACTACCTTTGCATCATCTAACCCCAAAAATAATGGCAAGAAGAAAACTTTCCCCTATACAGATTGCTTTTGTCATCATCCTTTGGATCGTCCTGGTGACCTATATCCTGCTTTACTCAGAAATAAACGGCATGACCGTTCTTTCCATTCTGATGTCGGGTGCAATAGTATTTATCCCAATTTACAAAAATCTAAAAAAATAGCTTTCTCAGTAACAAAAATAAGAAAAACATTT
>WOYT01000090.1 GCA_011620695.1 Proteiniphilum sp. | reverse complement strand
CCCTTTCGATATCGGGATACAAAGGTAGAAAAAAAATCTGTAAAAACATCCAATACTCCTGGCATGATTGCGATTCAATCAGGGAGAGGAAATTAAGGTTGGGTTGAACGATTTCCGAAAGAAAACAGGAGCGTTTTAAGATTATTAACAAAAAAAAGTTGCTTTCTACTGTTAAAAGTGCTATCATGCTCTTTTTATTTGATCCTGTTGCTGTGAAAGCAAAATAATATACCCCAAGGTGGATTATGAATAAAATTGCGATTATAGGGAATTATCCTCCACGTAAATGCGGCATTGCTACCTTTACAAAAGATTTGAATGACGGACTCAAACAGAACGGTATCACCACAGCGGTGATTGCGATGAACGACGGATTGAACCGGTACAATTATCCCGACGATGTGGCATTCGAGATTGAACAGAACGTGATGGCATCCTACATCAGGGCCGCCGAATATCTGAACTCGAATAATTTCGATGCCGTGATTGTACAGCATGAATTTGGCATATTCGGTGGCAAGGATGGCATCCATATTATTCAGCTATTAAAAAGACTGCGCATCCCCGTGGTAACCACACTGCACACCGTGCTTGACAACCCGACGGAGAATCAGCGAAAGGTGATCAATGAACTGTCGCTATACTCTCAGAGACTGGTCAGCATCTCCCGGAAAGGGATTGAACTCCTGCAGAGTGTGTATGGTATCCCGCAATCCAAATGCGTCCATATTCACCATGGCGTACATCAATATATCACCAAGGATGTGCAGGATCTACGTAAAAAGTTGGGTGTTGAGCATAAGAAGGTGCTGTTGACATTTGGTTTGCTTTCCAGAAACAAATCGATAGAGGTGGTGATCAACGCACTACCGGAAGTGATCAGGAAACATCCGGATGTAGTTTACATTGTGCTGGGAGCTACACACCCACATGTGCTGAAGCAAGAAGGAGAGGATTACCGACTGAACCTGATCCGGCTTGTCAACAAGCTGAACCTGGAGAACAATGTGATCTTTATCAACCGCTTTGTGACCAACGATGAGCTGTTCAGCTTCCTGGAGCTGTGTGACATCTATCTGATCCCCTACCTGGGTGAGAAACAGATCTCATCGGGGACACTCATCTACACCATGGGTGCAGCCAGACCCATCATCTCCACACCATTCTGGTATGCCAAAGAGATGCTCGCGGATGAGAGAGGCGTATTGTTCGACTTTAAGAACTCCGTTCAGTTGGCTGAAAAGATCAACGACCTGCTTGACAACGAGGAGAAGCGAAAAACCATTGCACTGAATGCATTCAACCTGGCCAGACAGTGTTATTGGCCCAAGATTGCCAAGCAATATCACAACCTTGTTGCCCAAATTATCGATGAGGAGAAGGTACAGGCTCTCTCCAAGCCTGCACCGGTGATTGAATCTAAATTTGTCCTTCCTCCCATCAAGCTGGATCATCTGCACATGCTGACCGATCATACCGGCATTTTGCAACATGCCAGATTCAATGTTCCCGACCGCAACCACGGATACTGTACCGATGACAACGCCCGTGCGCTCCTCTTGTCAGTGATGCTGCAGAACGAGGTACAGGAGGTGGATGAGGTGAACAGACTTACCTGCATTTACCTCTCGTTTATTGATTATGCCTACAATCCTGAGAGGAGAAAATTCAGAAACTTCATGAACTACGAGAGACAATGGTTGGACAGGGAGGGGTCGGAAGACAGCATAGGCCGAACGGCGTGGGCGCTGGGATATACCGCTGCCTACACCAATGTATGCAACTTTCATTATCACTCCAGCTACCTGTTTGAAAAAGTGCTTGGGCAGATCGACTCATTGACGCATCCCCGGGCATTGTCATATGCCGTACTGGGGCTGACGCACCATACCAACGTACACGAAGAGCCGGCAGTGATTAAAAAGCTGGTACAAAGCACGAAGAGACTTTATGCCTTTTTTGATCAAACCATTCACAACGAATGGCTCTGGTTCGACGACAAGGTGAGCTACGCGAACAACCGCATCCCCCACGCGTTGATTTTCGCCGGCATCTGCCTGCAGGATGAGCAGATCATAGAGCGGGGTTTGAAAATACTCGACTGGCTCATTGACAAACAGTTTATCAATGGCATTTTTTCACCCGTCGGGAATAAGGGTTGGCTGAATCCTGAGGGGAAGGCAGCGTTCGACCAGCAACCGCTGGAAGCCAATGGCATGATTGATGCCTGCCTGGCGGCAGAAGAATATGTGAGAGATGGCACCTATGCCGATCAGGCATTGAAAGCCTTTTACTGGTTCACCGGAGAGAATGATTGCGGGCAGCCACTCTACGATTTTGCCACCGGGGGGTGTCGCGACGGGCTTCATGCAGGTGGTGTGAATCTCAACCAGGGAGCAGAGTCCACCATCTCCTGGCTGATGTCATTAATGAATATCTCTTTTTATTTACGCAACAAAAACAGTTTGTTGATATAAACAGATGGAATGATATTCCATCCAGAGAGGGGTGCTTTTCAAGACCTACACCGGCTCGTCACTTTTTATACCCGAAGTAAATCAGGAGCTGAGAATCTTTGCGATAAGTTCCCTGACACCGATCGACATAAACCCGGAGGCGGTATCTGACAATCCATAGGGAACAATCAGCTGATTGTTGTGAAGGATTGATCCGCAAGAGTAAACTACGTTTGGAACATAGCCCTCTCTCTCCTCCTCGTTGGGTGCGAGCAATGGTTCCTTCAGGTGACCAATCACTTTCGTCGGGTCATACAGGTCAAGCAATGTGGCACCCAGACAATATTGCCTCACCGGCCCCACGCCATGCGTGATCACCAGCCATCCCTCCGATGTTTCAATGGGGGCACCGCAGTTTCCTGTCTGGATAAACTCCCATGGATACTTAGGCTCCAGTATCCTGACAGGTTCCTGCCATATATTGATATTGTCTGAGAAGCCGATGTAGCTGTTGATGCCATCAATACGCGATAACATGGCATACCGGCCAGCTATCTTCCTCGGGAACAGGGCTAGATTCTTGTTTTGTGCTCCACGTCCGTGAAGCGGTTTTACCTCAAAAGAGGTAAAATCTTCCGTCACAATCATCTTCGGAAGAATTGTGTACCCGTCGTAAGCAGTATAGGTCGCATAATAGGTAACCTTTCCATCATCATCGGTAAACCGGACAAAACGTGCATCCTCTATTCCTCTTCTTTCCGTATAGGATATGGGGAAAATAACCCTTTCAGAAATATGGGTGTCAAGTGAAAACTCTATACGATAGTGCGAATCAGCCAGCCAGACAATATGATCCACGGCTCTTCGTTCCTCCTCGCTCAACGAAGGTTGCGCGAGCACTTCCAGGGCTGAGCCCAACAACTCACCATAGATGAATTCCTTTTTCAGCGGCTGCATAACCGAGCGGACAATTTCCCCCTTTACCCCCATCTCACGCAGCTTGGTCTCAATCATTGCCTTGTCGTAGATATGTCTTTTCACTACTTCCGGCTCATCTACATAATTCCCTGCCTGTTCAAAACTTAGGTTCCCGTTTTTATCAATGACACCTGTATGAAACACAATACTGGAGATATGCCCCTCACCCGTGGCACGAAAACTGATAATCAAACGCTTTGAACCCTCTTCGAGCCACGTCTGGTCAGGCGATTCAACAATGGAAGGATTAAAAAAAGCAGCAGAACTGATTGCATACTCATTCGAAAAATAGGCACCGATCAGCAGTTTTTTATCCTCGCTGATCTCATTTATCCCGGGGATCGTGTCACCGACAATCTTCAGAGCCTCACGGTAGTGATGTTTGAATTTTCGTGTGAGATTTCGATGTCGTTTGGAAAACTCACGCAGGGTCTGCATCAATGTTTGACTTGCAATCACCTCATCCATCTCAATCACCTTTAACATCAGATCACGGATGCGTTCTTCACCAAGATCGTGGAAACGAATGATCACCCTTTTATAATCAGGATAAAATCTGTTTGGTAACCTGTTTACAGTTATTCTCATCATAAAAAAAATTTTGAATATTGAAGCGCATTAGAACAAAGGTAATTTATTCTCCCAGAATCTGAAAACAAATTATTTTGCGTATTTGAAAATATGCCGGGGATAGCTTCAAACATATTCACCCCTGAACTGTTTAACTAAAACACAAATTCATTCTAAGCAACTATGCAGGAACAAAAGACAAACAACCATCAATCCGGCAGATGGATCATTGAAGCAACAATTCTGGCCGCCGGATTGGTATTGACAGGCATCATACTGAATGCAGCCATCAACAACTTCAAAGACCGTGATCGCGTGGTGACGGTGAAAGGTCTTGCCGAGATGGAAGTGCAGGCCGATAAGGTGATATGGCCGCTCATGTATAAGGATCTGGGAAACGATCTTACCTCCCTTTATACCAATATCCAGACAAAAAACAAAACCATCGTCGATTTTCTGCAGGGCAACGGCATCAGCCTGGAGGAGATCAGCGTGGCGCCTCCCGAGATCATCGACATGGAAGCAGAGCGCTACGCGGCACAAACGCAGCATCCCTATCGCTACAACGCCACCTCGGTGATTACCGTCACCTCCGATGATGTGGAGAAGGTGCGGAAGCTGATCTCCGGGCAGACCGAGTTACTGAAACAGGGCGTGGCCATTAGCGGCGGTGATTATCGATATAACACCCTGTATGAATTCACCGGACTGAACGACATCAAGCCGCAGATGATTGAAGAGGCCACCAAGAACGCCCGCGCGGCCGCCGCGAAGTTTGCCACCGACTCAGGCAGTAAGCTGGGTAAGATTCGTAACGCTTCTCAGGGGCAATTTACCATTACCGACAGGGATGCCAACACACCCTACATCAAAAATGTGCGGGTGGTGACAACGGTGAACTACTACTTGAGAAAATAGCGTTCAATGGCCTCAGAGTGAGAACCGTTTGCCCATCTCTAAAAAAGAGAGATATTTGTTCGGGTTGAAAATGTAATAGTATGCTCCCCGCTTTGAGGTCTCTTTTTCTTTGACATCAAGCTTGTCTAACAGGTTCATGGTGGTTAGTTTTTTCCGGAAGTTACGCTTGTCGAGCGGCATCTGGAAGATTGCTTCATAAAGATCCTGCAGTGCAGGAAGCGTGAAGCGTTCCTCGAAGAAGTTAAAGATCACCGGTTCTGTGGATACCTTGTAACGGAGAAGTGTCAGCGCATCCTGCACCATTTTGTTGTGGTCGAATATCAGTTGTGGCAGTTCATTTATATTGGTCCATCGGGCATCATACTCCTTTGCCAGCGAGGTATCGAACTGTTCCATTTTAACCAGCCCGAAGAAAGCAACTGAGACCACCCTGTCACCCGAATCCCTGTTCAGATCACCATAAGCACCTACCTGCTCCATGTAGATGTTCTTTTGTTTGGTATAACGGTAAAGTATTTTCACTGCTGCTTCATTCAGACTCTCCTGTTCATCCATGAATCCTCCCATCAGTGACCACTCATTTTTCATCGGTTCAACAGGGCGACGGGTTAACAACAGATGCAGCTCTTTGTTGCGGAAACCAAAAATGATACAGTCAACAGCAATCAGAAAGCGGCTGTTGTTTGTGTAGTATGCTGGTATCATATCATGATAGGGTAAAATGTTAAAAAGAGAAAGGTTGGGAGCAGACCATTCAGACAATGGATCTCGGCTCCCAACCCTGATGACCTGAAAGCTCTTACAGTTTACGGGCGCCGTCGCTGATCACCACATCATACACCTTTGGTTCATGACCATATTTGGACCTGAACTCTGCTTTGGCATCACTGACAAAAGATTCGTAAAGCTCATCTTTCACCAGGTTGATGGTGCAACCACCGAACCCACCGCCCATCACCCGGGAGCCGGTGACACCATGCGCACGTGCCACCTCATTGAGGAAGTCGAGCTCCTCGCAGCTCACCTCGTAGAGCTTGCTCATGCCATGGTGTGTTTCATACATCTTCTGCCCTACAGTCTCATAGTCGCCGCGTTCCAGCGCATCGCTGACCTCCCGCACCCTTTGGGTCTCCTCAATCACATACTCGGCACGCATGTAATCCTCCGCAGAGATCTCATCTTTCACCTCGTTGAGCATCTCCATCGTGGCATCGCGCAGGAACTCCACTTCGGGATGCCGCTTCGCTATGGTGCGGGCTGCATGTTCGCACGATGCACGCCGTTTGTTGTAGGCCGAGGAGGCCAGTTCATGCTTCACCACCGTGTCGAGCAGTACCAGCTTGTACCCCTTGGGATCGAACGGGAAGTAGGCATACTCCATCGACTTGGTGTCGAGACGGATCAGGTGTCCCTTTTTCCCGAAGAGGGAGGCGAACTGGTCCATGATGCCGCAGTTCACTCCCACGTAGTTGTGCTCGGTGCTTTGTCCGATGCGGGCCAGCTCAAACTTGTCGATACCCAGATCCAGCAGGTCGTTCAGGGCATAGGCGTAGGTGCTCTCCAGGGCGGCCGATGAGGACATCCCGGCGCCGAGGGGTACATCGCCCGAGAAAACAGTGTCGAATCCTTTCACGCTGCCTCCCCGCTTGATGATCTCGCGGCACACCCCAAAGAGATACTTGGCCCATCCCTCTTTCGGGAGATCCTCCTCGTTGAGTCCAAACTCTGACGACTCATCCAGGTCGATGGCGTAAGCCCTTACCTTATCTGTGTGGTTAAAATGAATGGCGGCGATCATGCCTTTGTCGATGGCACCGGGAAACACAAAGCTCCCGTTGTAATCGGTATGTTCGCCGATCAGGTTGATGCGTCCCGGAGAGGTATAGACCTCGGGATTATTTTGTCCAAATTTTTCCTGAAAAATAGGGATGATTTCTTTTTTGGTCATAAAATGAGAATAGGATTGTGATTATTTTTTCAATTATTCTACAGGTATCGTGTGCGAAACTGTTTCCGGAGGAAGCTCATCTTCGTCGGCAACAGAGATGTCACGATTGACATTCTTCGAACCGATCACGGCGTAATAAAAGAGGTAAGCAAGACAGATCAGTACCACCCAATAGCTGGAGAGATAACCGGCTGCATCGGCCACGCCTCCCTGGATGGCAGGAAGAATTCCTCCACCGGAGACAAGCACCATGAATATTCCGGATGCCGCAGCAGTATATTTACCCAATCCTTCCACGGCGAGGTTGAAGATACTGCCCCACATAATAGAGGTACAGAGACCTACCAGCACAATGAACATGGCATTGATGGGCACATCTGCGAAACCAAACGAGAGTGAACCTGCATTTCGTTCCAGCACCGGCAGGGAGACCATGGTAGAAGTCGAAGAGAAGATAGCCAGCAGAATCAATACCATGGCAACAGAAGAGGTGACGGAAAGCATGGTTTTGCTGGAGACCTTGCTCCCGATTGAAGCGCCGATAAGACGCCCCACGAGCATCAACAACCAATAGGTTCCGGCCACGACACCGGCAATGGTTTTACCCACTTCGGGGAGGTCCGACAACCAGTAGATCATCACACCGGGTGTACCCACCTCCACACCTACATAGACAAAAATGGCGATGGCTCCCAGCACGAAATGTCTGAACCTGAGCGCACCCGTCATCAGCTGTTTCAAGGAGTCTTTATTTTTGGTGATGTAGGGTTCAGGAATGCTGACCGCCCACAACACGAAGAATACCACAGCAAATACACCCATGGCAATATACATCACTGGAAACACATCTTTGATGTTGGCCTTGGCCGTCTCACCAATCAGTACACCTACGAAAGCAGGTGTAAAGGTAGCCATCAGCGAGTTGAAAGAACCACCCACCTGAATCAGCTGGTTACCCTTGTTACCACCACCACCGAGCGTGTTGAGCATCGGGTTGACCACAATGTTAAGCAAACACATGGAGAAACCTGCAATAAATGCACCCAACAGATAAACACCAAAAGCGGCGCTTTGGGGAGAGTGTCCCGAGAGAAATTGAACAAAGATGCCCAGGAAGCCAACGGCAATTGCAATAAGTGCTGTTTTTTTATAACCCACACGCTGCAACAGGATACCACCCGGTATACCCATCACGGCATATGCAATAAAGTTGGCTGCGTTTCCCAGCAATCCCTGGAAGTTGGAAACGCCGAACTGTTCTTTCAATACTTGTCCCATCGGTGCTGCCAGATTGGTAACAAATGAGATCATACCAAACAGTACGATCATCATGATGATGGGTACGATCCGGTTAGTTGTCTGATTAGTTTTTGTATTCATTTTCTGAAAAAATAGATTAATTTACGATTCACTTACTTTATTAAAATATTTATATTGAGAATTTATAGGTTGTACGTGACTCAAACGCCTCACCCGGGCGTAAGATAATGGTTGGATAGTCCGGTTTGTGGATGCTGTCGGGATAATGTTGTGTCTCGAAGCATACAGCCGATCGGCGGGGGTAATGTTTCCCCTGCTTCCCGGCAAAGTTGCCGGTCATCCAGTTACCAGTATAGAGCTGGAGACCCGGCTCAGTGGTATAGATCTCCATCTTGATCCCTGTTTTCGGCGATTCGCAGATCCCGGCATAGGAATATTCACCTGGAGCGTGTTTGTTCAACAGGTAGGTATGGTCGTATCCGTTTCCGAACCGGAGCTGTTCAAAATCCTCATCGATCCGCTCCCCGATGCTGAAAGGTTGGGTAAAATCCATTGGTGTACCCTTTACCGGCTGCGGATCACCATAAGGAATCGCGGTCTCATCGGTAGGCAGGTAGTAATCGGCATTGAGCATCAAGAGATGATCACCGATGTAGGGGTCACCCTGTCCCGATAGGTTGAAGTAGGAGTGGTTTGTAAGGTTGATGATGGTAGCTTTATCAGTCTCAGCCTTGTAGGTGATATCCAGTGCATGATCCCCGGTCAGCGCGTAGATGACGGTCACGGCCAGGTTACCCGGATATCCCTCTTCCCCATCGGGAGAGAGGTAAAAGAGCTCGATACTGGACTCAGTCACCCGTTTCACCTCCCACACCACGGCATTGAATCCCTTGATTCCACCATGGAGGGAATTGGGCCCGTTGTTGACAGCCAGCTGGTAACTGACACCGTCAAGGGTAAATTGACCTTTGGCGATACGGTTTCCTGTTCTGCCGCAAACGGCACCGAAATAGGGTTCTTCCGATGTGAGGTAATCATCGATGGAGGGATGTCCCAGCACCACATCAGTCAGTTGACCTTTCTGGTCGGGCACCATCAGCGATACGATTTTGGCACCATAATTGGTCACCGTGATCTCACAACCGCTCTTGTTTGTCAAAGTGTATAACCCGGTTTGCCTGCCATCCACTGTTTTTTCAAAGGCTTCGACAAGCAAACCGGATTTGCTATACATTGCTTTCATGTAGTTCTTCTGGTTTTAAAGATAAGATTGCGATGAAGATTGATCTTTTTGTAAAATTGGTGTAAAATTAACACAGTTTTCGCAGGCATCCTAATTAAAACATGTGTTCTACAACATATATTCTACTATTAACATTCCATTCCATGTTGTTGCTTTACTGTTCAAGATAAATCTTCGGTCCCAATCATACCCTGTTTCTATGTATTGTTCAGCTCCTGTTTTTGACCCTGTTCTTTTTGGTCACCAGCACCTTATCGATTCGGTTGCCATCAATGTCAACGATCTCAAAGAGCAGGTTGTCATATTCAAAGGTATCCCCCACAAAGGGTATCTTGTTGATGCATGCTAACACGAATCCGGCCACGGTGGCATAGTCTATCTGATCGAAATTGACAATAAACTCCTCATCGAGACGGGTCAGGATCTCGATGGGAGCCTCACCACTCACCAGTGCTGAATTTTCATCGCGCTGAAAATATAGCGGATCGGCTGTCGGCTCATCTGTCTCCTCGGGGATGGCTCCCACCAGGTTCTCGAAGATGTCGTGAATGGTGATGATGCCATCCAGGCTACCGTATTCATCGACCACCACCGCCACGAACTTATGGTTGTTCTTGAAGTTCTCCAGTACTTTTTGTGCCCTCAATGTGCTGGGCACGATGATAGGCTCCATGATCAGATCCTCAATCTCGAACGGTTCGTGCTTATAAAGCCGAAGCAGCAGATCACGCACGGTGATGGTACCAATGAACTCATCGATCCGTTTGCGGCAGGCAAGAATCTTGCTATGTCTGGTCTGCAGGAGATCCTGGATGATCTCCTCCCTGCTTTTATCGATGTCAACCCACTCCACGTCGGTGCGATGGGTCATCAGGTGAATGGCACGTTTGTCGGAGAAATAGAACACCTGTTCATGGATGATGTTCTCCTCAGCATCGATCACCCCCTCGCGGGAGGCTGTCTTCAGCATGGCCCGCAGCTCCATCTCGGAAACCACCTCGCTCCGCGGCCTGATGCCGATCAGTCGGCTGATCAGGTTGGTGGAGAGGGAGAGTAACTTCACGAACGGATAGAAGATGATGCTCACCAGGTGGATGGCAGGAGCGGCAGCGATGGCCAGTTTCTCCGGGTTGTTCAGTGCCATGGTCTTGGGCACCAGCTCACCTATCACGATGGAGAAGTAGGTGATGATGAAGACCACCAGCACCATGGCGATGGCATCCGCAAATGGGGCTGTCACGGGAAACTGCTCAAAGAAAGGTACAAGGTAAAATGCAAAAGCCTGTCCCCCGTAAGCACCGTTGATGATACCGATCAATGTGATCCCCACCTGTACCGAGGAAAGGAAGTTATCCGGCTCTGAACGCAGGATAAGAGCTCGTAGTGCCCCCTTGCTGCCTTTTTTGCGTTCACTCTCCAGCTTGTTTTTCCTTGCCGAGACGATAGCGATCTCAGAGAGTGCAAAGAAACCATTGAGCAGGATGAGCAGAAAAATGATGAAGATGTCTAACCACATAATCTATTCCCTCGGAGATGCAGCTTCCCGGCTTTTCCCATACCGGCTATTCCCATAGTGGTGAGGGATAGGTTCCCTCCTCAGTCAGTTCCTTCAGTCTGGCGACGACGGCGGGCCGGTCCTCGGCGTAGGTGACCCCAAACCAGTGTGAGGGCGTATCGAGCACTCTCACTGTGGCAATCCCCTCAACAATAAGGTGATTCACCAGCAGGGGAATGAAATACTCTGCCTTGATGTTGTCCGCATTCTCACGGAGAAACTGCACGAAGTAATCGTCTGAATAGCGGAAATAGTCGGGAGTGAAACCCCACATGTTCATGGATACAGGTGTATTGTCATCGATGGGTACCCACTGGTCGTTTTCATCCTTGTAGCAGACACGACCATTCACCCTCATCACCTGGGTACGCTCCACCACACCGGTGAGGTTCCCACTGGCATCGGTTTCACAGACGCCACGTGCCACGCTGCCGCTTTCGGAGAGGGTGTTCCCCACCCGGTAACCAACCATGCAATAGTGATTTTCGCTCTCTGCGAGCTGCTTCAGATAATCGCCTAAAATCTTGTAGCTCTCCCGGCCGTAGAAATCGTCCGCGTTGATCACGGCAAACGGTTCATGGATCACATTCTTGCCCATCATCACCGCATGGTTGGTACCCCACGGCTTCACCCTGTCGGGATGAGGAGTGAAGCCCTCCGGCAATGCATCCAGTTCCTGGAACACCAGCTCCACCGGTATCTTTTTCTCATACTTCTTCACGATCTTCTCCCTGAAATCAGCCTCGAACGATTTACGGATCACGAAGACCAGCTTGCCGAAGCCGGCGTTCACCGCGTCATAAATGGAATAATCCATGATTGTTTCGCCCGATGGGCCAACCCCGTCTAACTGTTTCAGGCCACCGTAACGGCTGCCCATTCCTGCTGCCAGCACAAATAATGTCGGTTTCATTCTTTCAATTTATTCAGATTGATGTTTGCAACGCAAATGTACGTTTTTTTGTGCAAACCATTCAAATGAACTTCCATCAAATTGGTTTTTCCTGCTCTCTCCCTGGCTCAGGGGAGCGCCGAAACACTCAACATGCTGATACTGCCTTCTCAAATCTCTGCCAGAGCAGCTCCTCCGGCACGGGTGCCGTGACTGCAATCCGAAGCTTTGAAACCGGATGGATCAGCGCAATGCTGCGTGCATGGAGGCTGATGCTGCCGTCGCCATTGGATCGCTCAGCCCCATATTTCAGGTCCCCCTTGATGGGAGACCCAATTTTTGCCAGCTGACAGCGGATCTGGTGGTGACGTCCCGTTTCAAGGCTGACCTCCAGGAGGTAATATTTTTGAGAAGCGGCTATCAGCCGGTAATGCAGCACCGCTCTCTTTGTATGGGGCTTCTCACTGTCGTAAGCGGTTGATTTGTTGTTTTTCTCGTCCTTGATGAGATAGTGAACCAACGTATCCTCCTCTTTGGGCGGTTTGTTTTTCACGATGGCCCAGTAGGTTTTATCCACCTCCCCGTTCCGAAACATTTCATTGAGCCGCGACAGCGCCTTGCTGGTACGTGCGAAAAGCACCACCCCGCTGGTAGGCCGGTCGAGACGATGTGTCACCCCGCAAAAGACATTGCCGGGTTTCTGGTACTTCTCTTTCAGATACTCCCTGACGATGTCGGAAAGAGGTTTGTCACCGGTCTTGTCCCCCTGGACAATCTCACCCGGTGATTTATTGACGACGATGATATGATTGTCTTCGTACAATACGGTCATACCCAATCAGGTATTCATACCGCCACAGACATTGATCACCTGGCCGCTCACATACGAAGAGAGGTCTGAGGCAAGAAAAAGAGCAACATTCGCGACATCCTCGGGGGTCCCTCCGCGGCGCAACGGTATCTGCTTTGCCCATTCGTTACGAACCTCGTCGGAGAGTGCACCGGTCATTTCGGTGATGATGAACCCGGGGGCGATGGCGTTGGCGCGTATCCCTCTTGAGCCCAGCTCCTTGGCGATCGACTTGGCCAGTCCGATCATGCCTGCCTTTGAGGCAGAGTAGTTGGCTTGACCCGCGTTGCCCGAGACACCCACCACCGAGCTCATGTTCACAATGCTGCCTGCTTTCTGGCGCATCATCACCGGGGTAACGGCATGGATGAAATTGAATGCCGATTTCAGGTTCACATTGATTACCGCATCCCACTGCTGTTCGCTCATGCGCATCATCAGGCCATCCTTGGTGATGCCTGCGTTGTTGACCAGGATATCTATACGGCCGAAATCTTTCATGATCTCCTCCACCACCCGATGGGATGCTTCAAAGTCAGCCGCATTCGATGCATAACCTTTGCACTTCACCCCGATGGAGGCAATCTCATGTTCCGTTGCTTCCCCCGTCTCGTCGATCTTCAGGTCAGTGAACGCGATATTTGCCCCTTCAGCGGCAAACTTAAGCGCGATGGCTTTTCCTATCCCTCTCCCTGCTCCGGTGATGAGCGCCGTTTTTCCTTCCAGTAACTTCATTTTTTGATGTGTTGATGTGTTGATTTTGAAAATTCAGTAAACGATCATTGTTTCGCGTAGATCCCCTTGAAGAGGACTCCGGAAACAATCTCCCGGTCTTCTTTCCTGTTGTAATCGAGCCTCATGACACCCCGTATGGTTGGCACCTCCAGCCCTTTAAAGGCATAATGCAGGATCGCGGCAGTCTGCCGGGTATCTTTCAGCTGAAAAATACCCTTGTCGATGCCATCCTGTAGAATGGTCTCCAGATAATGTATCTCTTTCCGGTCGAACTCTTTCCGTACATTCTCCACCTGCCAGATATCACGGAAGAAATCGGCTCGCAGCGTACCGTTGCGGGTTACCACCTCCTTGATGGCGGCCAAACGGGTAAATGCCATCAGGATCAGTTTCTCATCGGCCGGGAGGTCACGTGAAAGGACCTCCTCCAGTTTAGCGTAAAGCACATCCAGTTCGGACTCGATGACCGCTTTATAGATGTCGTACTTGCTGTTGAAATAGGTATAGAGGGTTCGCCTGCCGCGGTGTGACGCCTCAGCAATATCATTCATCGTGGTGTTCTCAACCCCTTTTTTTGCAAAAAGTTGCCGGGCTACATCTATCAGATTTTTTTTTGTTTTTGAAATAGCGGATGTCACGATATCTGCACATTAATGATATATATGTGCAAAAATAACACAAAGATTTCATTTTATCGAATGCAAAGGCAAAAAAAAGCTATTTTTTATCCTTTGCAAACAGTGAGGCTGCTTCACATACCTCCTGGTACCATGCTTCGCCAAACTTCCTTATCAGAGGCTCCCTCAGAAAGCGATAGAGCGGAACCCCCTCCCTGCGTCCCTGTTTCACTGCCGGCCGGCATACCGACCAGCGGTGGTAGTTGACTGCTGTGAAGTCGGCATATGCTGTCAACCGTATCGGGTAGAGATGGCAGGATATCGGTTTTTGAACCGCTATGCGGCCCTCTCTGCTGGCAGTATCAATGGCACATTTACAGACACCTTTTTCATCGAAATAGGTAAAGACGCACTCTTCTCCATTGACAATAGAGGTGACCAGTTCACCATCGCTGTCGTGATAGGCGATCCCCTGTTTCGTGATCAGCTCCTGTGCTTTGGCTGAAAGATCATCCCAGATAAGTGGCAGAATCTCCTGAATCTGATCATGCTCCTCATTGGTGAGGGGTGCGCCCGATTCGCCATCCACACAGCACGCTCCTTTGCACCTGCAGAGGTCGCAGATGAACTGCTCCTCAAATATATCATCCGAAAGAAGTGTATTCCCGATTTGTATCATTCTCTTTGGTTTATGATGTTGTTATGCAGCAGCAACATCCTTTTTGCGGTAAAAACGAAACAGCAGCAGGGTGACCAGGGCACCTGTGATAGCCGCCATCAGATAGGGCATGGTGACTGGCAACGGCTCCAGCTCCCGGAACCAGGTATCATCACCCCAGAAAAAGTGAAAGAGGATCACCGTGGCATTGTTCACAAAGTGAAAGAGGATCGGGATCCAGAGATTGCGACTGTAGAGAAAGAGATAACCCAGCAGGGCACCCAGCAACACCCTTGGCAGAAAGCCATAAAACTGGAAATGTATCAGGCTGAAGATCACGGCTGTAATCCATACCGCCACATCTCCATTCCCAAACCAACGATGCAACAGTTGCTGCAATGCTCCACGAAAAAAAAGCTCCTCCGTTACCGCAGCCAACAGCGCCACCACCAGCAGGTTGAGCAACAACCCGCCCAGCGTATCTACCGAGAGAATCAGATTGGTTGTTTCCATTGCCATATCTTCCATCGCGCGCAGCGTCCTCTCCAACTCACGGAATGACTCGGGCAGCACCATCTGACTGTTCCATTGAGAGAGAAAGGATACAAAGGGATAGGAAGAGAGATATATAACCAGGGCGAAGATCACATCCCTGCCCATCCTGCCGTTGCCGGTCAGTCTCAAATATCCTGCAGGATCTTTTTCGGTGAGTGAAGCCATTAACAGCGGGGGGGCAGCAATGGCTAACAGCGACTGAACAAGGGTTTCTGCATAGATCATCGTCAGTCTCCCCTCTTCACCTGTCGAAAAGAGTGATTCGATGAGTGTGATCACCCCCCCCGCCAGAATCAATCCTGTCAGCAACAGCAAAAAAAGAAGCGCGATACGGTTGACGGTTGTCAGAGATGCGAAAATTGGCTGCATGCGTCTTATTTGTTTCAGGATACAAAGATAAGTAAATTTGGGATATGGGAGGTGGGAGGTGGAATATGGAAAGCGAGAGGTAAAATAATTTTTGCAGATTGGAAGAATAACACTATTTTTGCACTCTTATTTCAAAAACTATATCAAACAGTTGAAATATACCTACTTTCAACTCAAAAAAAATCATTCATCCCAATGAAGTCAACACTGAATAAAACGGACGAGGTAAACGGAACCATCGTTATTGAACTGGAAAAAGAGGATTATCAGGAAAAGGTGGAAAAATCGCTGAACCAGTACCGCCAACGGGCAAATATCCCCGGTTTTCGCCAGGGAAAGGTACCCAAAAGCGTGATCCGCAAGATGTATGGCAAGGCAGTACTGGTAGATGAGATCAACAAGATCGTCTCGGACGAGCTGGGCAATTTCATCCGCGAGAACAAATTGAAGATCCTGGGAGAGCCGATGGCTGACAACAGTGAAGACAAGCAGGTTGACCTGGAAAAAGAGGATGAGAAGATGAGCTTCTATTTCGACGTGGCACTCACGCCCGAATTTGAGCTGACACTCGATAAACAGACCGAGCTCACCTGGTACAACGTGAAGCTGGAAGATGATCTGCTCGACAAGCAGATGGAGGGATACCGCCAGAACTACGGCACCTATGCATCGATAGAGGAAGAGGCCAAAGATACCGACCTGATTAAAGGTACACTCACCGAGATGGATGGGGAGCAGGTAAAAGAGGGGGGTCAGGTGATTGAAAATGCGATCCTGATGCCCTCCTATGTGAAGGATGAATCTGTGAAGAACAGCTTCATCGGAGCGAAAGTGGGTGATTCCATTGTTTTCAACCCGATGAGTGCCTATGACAACAATAAGGCTGAGGTAGCCTCTCTACTGCAGACCACCAAAGAGAATGTGGGTGACTCCACCCCCGATTACCGTTTCGAGATCATGGAGGTTACCCGCTACAAGGAGGCAGAGATGAACCAGGAGCTCTTTGACAAGGTGCTGGGTGAAGGGGTTGCGACCACTGAAGAGGAATTCAGAGAGAAAGTGGCAGCCGAGCTGACCCGTCAGTTCAGGCCCAGCGTGGATCATCTCTTCATTCACCAGGCAAAGGATCTGATTGTTGAAAAGATGAAGGATGTGGCTTTTCCCGATGAATTTCTGAAACGTTGGCTGCTGGAAACAAGCAGCCAGCGTACGCCGGAACAGCTGGAAGAGGACTTCCCCAGGATCCTGGAAGACCTTAAGTTCCATATCGCCAAACAGAAGATCATGGAAGAGAATGAGCTCCGGGTGGAATACGAGGATGTCGAAGCGCTGGCGACAGAGGTTGCCAGGGCACAGTTTGCACAATATGGCATGACCAACCTACCGGCCGACGTGTTGCAGAACTACACCAAAAGCCTGCTTGAAAAGGAGGAGACACTACAGAACCTGGTGGAACAAGCGACCGATAACAAAGTGATCGAATGGCTGAAAGCCAACGTAACCGTCGTGGAGAAAGAGATCTACTCAAAAGAGTTCAACGATCTGATGAGCGAGCATTCCCATTCACACCAGGAAGAGGCGCAAGAGGAGGCTGCCGCTGAAGATGAAACAGAAGAATAAACGAATGAATTGTTTCCCGATTCAACAATTCATTATATATTTGTTCCTCAAAATAGATTTGTTTCTCAAACAGCTGGTGCAGGCATCTGCCCTTAGATGCCGGAAGGCTGTTTCTGAGGCATCATTTTCACAGCAAATGAAATTATAAAGCTTATCATTGAATAAACAAAAAGTATGCAAGACGATTTTAGAAAATACGCGGTGAAGCACCTGGGGATGAGTGGCTCCCGACTGGACAGCTACATCAACATCACCAGCCAGGGCGGATATATCTCCCCCACCATCATCGAAGAGCGTCAGCTCAACGTGGCACAAATGGATGTCTTCTCGCGACTGATGATGGATCGCATCATCTTTCTCGGCACGACCGTTGATGACTATACCGCCAACGTCATCCAGGCACAGTTGCTCTATCTCGATTCAGCCGATCCGGGTAAGGATATCTCCATCTATATCAACTCACCCGGAGGATCGGTATATGCCGGTCTGGGTATCTACGACACCATGCAGTTCGTGTCGAGCAACATCTCCACCATCTGTACCGGCATTGCTGCCTCCATGGCAGCCGTATTGCTGGTCTCGGGGACGGAAAAGAAACGGTTTGCCCTCACCCACTCCCGTGTGATGATCCATCAACCACTGGGTGGTGTGCAAGGTCAGGCCTCCGACATTGAGATCACGGCACGTGAGATCGCTAAGATCAAACAGGAGCTCTACCAAATCATCTCCTCCCATTCCGGGAAACCGGTGGAAGAAGTGGCACGCGACTCTGACCGTGATTTCTGGATGACTGCAGCTGAAGCGAAAGCATATGGCATGGTAGATGATGTACTGGTAAGAAAATAACCCTATCCCATGGCTAAAAAGTCAAACAGCAGCAACCATTGCAGTTTCTGTGGCAGAAGTGAACAGGAGGTCAATCTGTTGATCTCCGGCATGACCGGTTATATCTGCGACATGTGTGCCGAGCAGGCGCATGAGATTGTGAACGAGACCTTCAAAGGCAGTAACAAGAACGATATGGGGATCTCTCTCTCCTCGCTACCCAAGCCGGCACAGATCAAAGAGTATCTCGATCAGTATGTGATCCGTCAGGAGAACGCTAAACGATTCCTGTCGGTAGCGGTGTACAATCACTACAAGAGGATCCTGCAGAAGAACATGAAAGATGAGGTGGAGATTGAGAAATCGAACATCATCATGGTGGGTGCCACCGGTACCGGCAAGACATTGCTGGCAAGAACCATTGCAAAGTTATTGCATGTCCCTTTCACCATTGTTGACGCCACGGTACTCACCGAGGCAGGTTATGTGGGTGAAGATATCGAGAGCATTCTCACCCGGTTGCTGCAGGTAGCCGACTATGATGTGAATGCCGCCGAAAGGGGGATCGTCTTTATCGATGAGATCGACAAGATTGCACGCAAGAGCGACAACCCCTCTATTACCCGCGACGTGAGCGGCGAGGGAGTACAACAGGGTCTGCTGAAGCTGCTCGAGGGATCGGTTGTGAACGTACCGCCCCAGGGAGGGCGCAAGCACCCTGAACAACGGATGATCGCTGTCAATACGAAGAACATCCTCTTCATTTGCGGTGGTGCATTCGACGGCATCGAGAAAAAGATTGCCCAACGCCTCAACACGCGGGTGGTAGGCTATGCAGCCAACAACGACAAGGCCAACATCGACCGGAACAACATGATGAAATATATCACACCGCTCGACCTGAAATCGTTCGGCCTGATACCCGAAATCATTGGCCGGCTTCCAATCCTCACCTACCTCGAACCCCTTGACAGGGATGCATTGCTGCGCATCCTCACCGAACCGAAAAACTCCATCATCAAGCAGTATCAGAAACTGTTTGAGATGGATGGTGTTGCACTCACCTTTGATGAGGAGGCCTATGAATACATTGTTGACAAAGCAATTGAATTTAAACTGGGAGCACGCGGTTTGCGCTCCATCGTGGAGGCAATCATGATCGACGCCATGTTCAGCCTTCCCTCGGAGGATAAAAAGAAACTGCACGTCACCCGCAATTATGCCGAGCAACAACTTGAACATTCCGATCACCATCATCTGAGGGTGGCCTGACCCGATCGTTCTCCAGGGTTGATACAACAAATACCGCCATAAAAACAGATGGCGCACTCCGAAAAAAAAACGCATGATCTCCCTGCGTTTTTTTAGTGCAATCCCTTTTTTGTTATTGGATATATGAAATACTTTTTTAATTTTGTATCAACCTTTCGGTGACAATATTTTTATCGAAGGGAGATGGGCACAATGGGAAAACAAGATTCTATACACCAGGCGCTAAAAAAATATTTTGGCTTTGACACTTTCAAAGGCAATCAGGAGGCCATTATCTCTAGCATCCTCTCCGGCAACGATACGTTTGTACTGATGCCTACCGGTGGAGGGAAGTCTTTGTGCTACCAGCTTCCAGCCCTGCTGATGGAGGGTACCGCCATCATCATCTCTCCGCTGATCGCCCTGATGAAGAACCAGGTTGATGCCATGCGCAATTTCAGCGAAGAAGACGGCATCGCCCATTTCCTCAACTCATCACTCAACAAACAAGAGATAGAAGAGGTTAAAAAGGATATTCTCTCAGGAAAGACCAAGATGCTCTATGTGGCACCAGAGTCGCTTACCAAGATGGAGAACGTGGAGTTTCTACGCAATGTGCCCATCTCATTCTACGCAGTGGATGAAGCACATTGCATCTCAGAGTGGGGACATGATTTCCGTCCGGAATACCGACGGATCAGACCCATTATCAGTGAGATCTCTGCTCGCCCCATCATCGCATTGACCGCTACCGCCACCCCCAAGGTTCAACATGACATCCAGAAAAACCTGGGGATGGACCACGCGGCCGTTTTCAAATCCTCCTTCAATCGTCCCAATCTCTACTACGAAGTGAGACCCAAGACGGATCAGATTGACAAGGAGATTATCAAGTTCATCCTTTCCCAGGGAAGAAAGTCCGGTATCGTTTATTGCCTGAGTCGCAAGAAAGTGGATGACTTCACGGAGATCCTGCAGACAAACAATATCCGCGCACTGCCTTACCACGCCGGCATGGATGCGGCAACCCGCAGCCTCAACCAGGATGCTTTCCTGATGGAGAAAGCCGACGTGATTGTGGCCACCATCGCTTTCGGAATGGGTATTGACAAACCGGACGTGCGCTATGTCATTCATTACGACATTCCCAAGAGCCTGGAGGGTTACTACCAGGAGACCGGTCGCGCAGGACGTGACGGAGGGGAGGGACGATGCATTGCTTTCTATTCTAAAAAAGATCTGCAGAAACTGGAACGTTTCATGCAGGGTAAGCCAGTCTCGGAACAGGAGATCGGGAGACAACTGCTGCAGGAAACAGCAGCCTATGCCGAGACATCGGTATGCCGGAGAAAGATGCTGTTGCATTATTTCGGCGAAGATTATAACGAAACAAACTGCGAGCATTGTGACAATTGTTTAAATCCAAAGAAGAAAGTGGAAGCAAAAGAACTATTGATTACGGTACTGGAGGCTATTACAGTACTGAAAGAGAAACAAAAAGCGGATTACCTGATCGATTTCCTGATTGGTAAAGAGACCTCCGATATCGAGACATATGGCCATAACGAGCTCGATGAGTTTGGGTCCGGATCAGACGAAGAGTCCAATACCTGGGAGTGTGTAATCCGCCAGGCTCTGCTGGACAACTATCTGAAGAAAGATATCGAAAACTATGGCATCCTTAAAATCACCAAAAAAGGAAAAGATTTCCTGAAGAACCCGGTCTCTTTCAAAATCACGAAAGAAGATGAGGATGAGGATGATATGACTGATCTTGAAAGTGAAGATTCAGATGTCATTGGAGCGGCCGCAGGGAGCGGCGGTGCAGCCGATCCGGTACTTTTCTCCATGATGAAAGATCTCAGAAAGAAACTGTCGAAAAAGTTGAACGTGCCTCCCTATATCATCTTTCAGCCATCATCACTCGAAGCGATGGCAACGTCCTATCCCATTACCCTGGAAGAGCTGCAGAACATTCCCGGCGTGGGCGCCGGAAAAGCCAAACGTTATGGGAAAGAGTTCGTAGATCTGATCCGCAAACATGTGGAGGAGAACGACATCACCCGGCCCGAGGATCTACGCGTGAAGACCGTAGCCAACAAATCGAAGCTGAAGGTATCGATCGTGCAGGCCATTGACCGGAAGGTGGCACTCGACGACCTGGCTGAATCGAAAGGGATCGACTTTAACGAGATGCTCTCTGAGGTGGAAGCGATTGTTTACTCGGGCACCAAGATCAACATCGACTATTTTCTCAACGAGGTGATGGATCAAGATGTCCTTCAGGATATCTACGCCTACTTCAAGGAGGCAGAGACAGACAACCTCGACAGGGCACAGGAGGAGTTGCCTGATTACACCGATACCGAGATCAGACTGGTACGCATCAAGTTTTTTTCCGACATGGCCAACTGATCTGATTGAAACAATTTAAACATATTTACACCTGTATCGTTATGTGAATAAGACCAAAGGTGTATGGATCATGAAATATTTACAAGATATAAACAGCCCCGATGACCTGAAAAAACTCTCTATCACACAACTCAACGAGGTGTGTGCCGAACTGAGGGAGTTCATCATCGAACAACTCTCCCACAATCCGGGCCATTTTGGTTCCAGCCTGGGGACCGTAGAGCTGACCGTGGCACTTCACTACCTCTACAATACCCCCTATGACCGCCTGGTATGGGATGTGGGACATCAGGCATACAGCCATAAGATCCTTACCGGCAGGCGGGATCGTTTTGCAACCAACCGTAAGCTGGGGGGGCTCTCCGGTTTTATCAATCCCACTGAGAGCGAGTATGACACATTCTCGGTGGGACATGCCTCCACCTCCATCTCGGCAGCACTGGGCATGGCCGTGGCAGCGTCACTGCACAAGGAGGAAGACCGACACGTGGTGGCGGTGATCGGCGATGGGGCGATGACGGGAGGGCTGGCTTATGAGGGACTCAACAACGCCTGCTCGCAGCCCAACAACCTGTTGATCATCCTTAACGACAACAATATGTCGATCGACAACAACGTGGGTGGGTTGCAGGATTATCTGGTGAAGTTAACCACCTCATCGAAATACAACAAGGTGCGCCACGATGTTTACCAGGGATTCCTGCGTCGCAACCTGATCTCTGAGCGTGGCAAGAACAGGGTGCTGCGCTTCAACAACAGCATCAAGGCACTCATCACCAGGGAGCAGAATCTTTTTGAGGGGTTCAACATCCGTTATTTCGGTCCGGTGGATGGGCACGACCTGCCCGGACTGATACGCATCCTCTCCAACATCAAGGAGATGAAAGGGCCCAAGCTGCTTCACATCAAGACGGTGAAAGGAAAAGGTTATGAACCGGCCGAGCGGTCGGCTACCGAATGGCATGCGCCCGGCCTCTTCAACAAGGAGACTGGTGAACGTAAGATAAAAATAAAACTGAACCAGCCACAGCCCTACCAGGATGTGTTCGGACATACCCTGGTGGAGATGGCCAGAGAAAATGAGGCCATCGTGGGGGTGACGCCCGCCATGCCGACCGGCTGCTCCATGATCTACCTGATGAAAGAGATGCCCGACCGTGCTTTCGATGTGGGAATCGCCGAAGCACACGCGGTCACCTTCTCCGCCGGTATGGCCAAAGAGGGGCTGATACCCTTTTGTAACATCTATTCAACCTTTATGCAGCGCGCCTATGACCAGGTGATACACGATGTGGCACTGCAAAAGCTGAAAGTGATCATGTGTCTCGACAGAGCCGGACTGGTGGGCCCTGACGGCCCCACCCACCATGGGGTATTCGATCTGGCTTACCTGCGACCGATACCCAACCTGGTGATCTCAGCTCCCTACAACGAACATGAGTTGCGCAATCTGATGCACACCGCGGTCTATGGCAACGATGGCCCCTTTGTAATCCGTTATCCCCGGGGTGCGGGAGAGCTTGCTGATTGGAGAAATAAACCAAAAATGCTCCCTATCGGTAAGGGCAGGAAGCTCAGGGAGGGGAAAGATGCGGCATTACTCTCCATTGGCGCCATCGGTAACAACGGCGCCAAAGCGATTGAGCTGGCTAAAAAGAAAGGGATCAGCATAGCACACTACGACATGATCTTCCTAAAGCCGATCGATGAAGAGCTGCTGCAAGAGGTAGCCTCTCGCTATCCCGTGGTGATCACGCTGGAGAATGGCACGGTGAACGGCGGACTGGGGAGTGCGGTCTCTGAGTTTCTCTGTGACCATCACTACACAAATGTACGCCTCCACAGGATTGGGATCCCCGATAGCTTTGTGACACACGGATCGATCAGCGAGCTGCAACAGATTACAGGAATCGATGTGGAGGGTATTCTGGCACAGATTCTCTCCCTCTTTTCCGGCAAGGAGCAGGTACCTACTGTGGAAGTAGTCACCTCCGATACCCTTTACCAAAAGAAGACAATCAAAACCAACTGATTGAAAACTAATAATTATTGCAACACAATCAATGAAAATTTTAATTGCCGGTGCAGGCGCCGTTGGCACACACCTTGCAAAACTGCTCGGACAGGAAAATCATGACATCACCCTGATGGATGGGGACAAGGACCGACTCTCTATCATTCGTGACAACACAGATGTACTCACCTTTGTAGGTAATTGTACCTCACTGAAAGATCTCACTGAAGCAGGCATATCGGGATCCGATCTCTATATAGGTGTCACCCCCGAAGAGTCAAAAAACATCACCTCCTGCATGTTAGCCACCAACCTGGGTGCAAAGAAAACGCTCGCACGTATTGATAACTACGAGTATCTGCTGCCCAAAAATACGGAGTTCTTCGAGAAGCTGGGGATCCACTCCATGATCTACCCTGAGCTGATCGCGGCACGTGAGATCGCCATGTCGCTCAAAAAGCCCTGGACACGTTTCTGGTGGGAGCTATGCAACGGCACGGTGATCCTGGCAGCTGCCAAGGTGCGGGATAACGCACCCATCGTCAACAAATACCTCTATGAGTTGATGGAGGAGAACAAGCGCTTCCACCTGGTAGCTATCAAGCGGGAGAACACAACACTGATACCCAGGGGTAACGACCAGGTGCTCCCCAACGACATCATCTACTTCACCTCCCTTCGCAAGTATGTCGATACCCTCTCAGAGATGCTGGGTAAGAAATCGTTTGAGACGAAAAAGGTCATGTTCATGGGTGGCAGTCGCATCACCATGCGAACCATCCAGCAATTGCCGCAGAACATCAGCATCAAGATCATTGAGAAAGACCGGGAAAGGGCTGAGATGCTGGTGGAGAAGGCACCCTCCAACGTCACCGTCTTCGTAGAGGATGGCCGGAACACCGACTTCCTGTTGCGGGAGGGGATCGGTGACACCGATGCGTTTCTGGCTCTGACCGCAAACTCTGAGGCGAATATCCTGGGTTGCATGATGGCAAAACAGTATGGGGTAAAAAAAACAGTGGCTGAGGTGGAGAACCTCGATTACATCTCCATGGCAGAACGGTTCGATATCGGCACGGTGATCAACAAGAAGCTGATCGCCGCCAGCAAGATTTACGAACTGCTGCTCAAGGCAGATGCCTCTAACATCAAGAGTCTCAACATTGCCGACGCCAACGTGGGAGAGGTAATCGCCAAACCCAACTCCAAAGTAACCAAGAAACTGATCAAAAACCTGAATCTACCCTCCGATATCACTTTCGGTGCCATCATCCGCAACGGGGAGCCAATGCTGGTTGACGGAGACACCCTGATTGAACCCTACGATCAGGTGGTGGTTTTCTTCCTCAATAAATCACTTAAAAATATCGAGAGTTTGTTCAACTGATGACTACAAATAGTGGTCAGTTTTTGAAATAGACCGTATCGTCGATGGCGTCGATGATGATTGGCTGCGACTTGTCCACCGTGCCTGCCAGCAGCTCTTTCGAGAGCTGGTTGAGTACCCTCCGCTGGATCACCCGTTTCACGGGACGTGCACCGAACTCGGGATCGTAGCCGGCCTGCGAGATGCTTCTCACCGCCTCATCGGTATAACGCAGCTCAATGCCGTTCTCTGCCAACATCCCGCGCACACCCTCCAACTGCAGGCGGACAATCTGTTCGATCTCGTTCTCGCGCAGCGGGGCAAACATGATGATGTCGTCGATGCGGTTCAGGAACTCAGGACGGATATTCTGCTTTAATATCTCCAGCACCATGTTCTTCGTATTCTCCACGATCTCCTCCCGGTTGGCGGGTGTGATCCGCTCAAAGTTCTCCCGGATCAGGTTCGATCCCATGTTCGAGGTCATGATGATGATGGTATTCTTGAAGTTGACCACACGTCCCTTGTTGTCGGTCAGCCGCCCATCGTCCAGTACCTGCAGCAGGATGTTGAACACATCGGGATGCGCCTTCTCGATCTCATCGAACAGCACCACCGAGTAGGGCTTCCGTCGGATCGCCTCGGTGAGTTGCCCCCCCTCGTCGTACCCCACATATCCCGGAGGGGCACCAATCAGCCGCGTGGCGCTGAACTTCTCCTGATACTCGCTCATGTCGATGCGGGTCATCATATTCTCATCGTCGAACAGGTACTCTGCCAGCGCCTTGGCCAGCTCCGTCTTTCCCACCCCGGTGGTACCCAGGAAGATGAAAGAGCCGATGGGACGTTTCGGGTCGCTCAACCCGGCACGGTTGCGACGCACCGCGTCGCTCACTGCCGTGATCGCCTCCTCCTGACCGATCACCCTTTTGTGCAGCTCCTCTTCGAGGTGAAGCAGCTTCTCCCGTTCACTTTGCAGCATCTTGCTCACCGGGATACCCGTCCAGCGAGAGACCACGTCGGCAATATCCTCTGCATCCACCTCCTCCTTGATCATGGCCCTGCCGCCCTGACGTTCATGTAGCTGATGCTGCAGATCTGCAATTTCGTTCTCTTTCTCCTTGATCCTTCCGTAGCGCAGTTCAGCCACTTTCCCGTAGTCACCCTCACGTTCGGCTCTCTCTGCTTCAAACTTGGCATCTTCAATCTCGATCTTGGCTTGCTGTATGCGGTTGATCAGCTCTTTCTCCGCCTGCCATTTCGCCTTATAATCAGCCTCCTCTGCCTTCAGCTCCTCGATCTGACGGGTAAGCAGCTCCTCCTTGGCTGTGTCGTTCTCGCGACGTATCGCCTCCCGCTCGATCTCCAGCTGCTTCACACGCCGCATGATCTCATCCAGCTCCTCCGGCACCGAGTCCACCTCCATGCGCAGCTTGGCCGCCGCCTCATCCATCAGGTCAATTGCCTTGTCGGGCAGGAAGCGGTCGGTGATATAACGGTGCGACAGCTGTACGGCGGCGATGATCGCTTCATCCTTGATCCGCACCTTGTGGTGATTCTCATACCGCTCCTTCAGTCCCCGCAGAATGGAGATGCTGTCCGACTCGTCAGGCTCGTCCACCATCACCATCTGGAAGCGGCGCTCCAGCGCCTTATCCTTCTCGAAATACTTCTGATACTCATCGAGGGTGGTGGCGCCGATGGCACGCAGCTCACCCCGCGCCAGGGCAGGTTTCAGGATGTTGGCAGCATCCATCGCACCCTCACTCTTGCCGGCACCGACCAGCGTATGGATCTCGTCGATGAAGAGGATGATCTCTCCCTCTGCCTTCACCACCTCATTGACCACCGCTTTGAGACGCTCCTCGAACTCACCCTTGTACTTGGCACCAGCAATCAGTGCCCCCATGTCGAGCGAATAGATCTGTTTGGTACGCAGATTCTCAGGCACGTCGCCCCGCACAATGCGGTAGGCCAACCCCTCGGCGATGGCGGTCTTTCCTGTTCCCGGCTCACCGACCAGGATCGGGTTGTTCTTGGTGCGACGGCTCAGGATCTGCAGCACACGGCGGATCTCCTCGTCACGGCCGATCACCGGGTCCAGCTTGCCATTGCGGGCCCACTCGGTGAGGTTGACAGCATACTTGGCAAGCGACTGGTAGGTCTCCTCCGCACTCTGGCTGGTCACCTTCTCCCCCTTGCGCAGCTCATCCACCGCCTTACGCAGCTCACCGGGCGTGATGCCGGCATCCTGCATCATCCGCGCGGCATTGCTCTTCACCTCTGTCAGTGCCAACAGCAGATGCTCCACCGAGACAAACTGGTCGCCCATCTTCGAGGCGAGGTCGCTTGCCTTCTGGAACACCGCATTGGTCTCACGACTCAGCATCGGTTCACCGCCCGACACACGGGGATAAGATTCGATCTCCCGGTCGAGTACTCTCTCCAGCTGCGTACCGTTCACGCCCAACTTCTGAAAAAGGAATCCGGTTATGTTGTCAGCCGTCATCATCACCCCCCTGAGCAGGTGTGATGGTTCAATCATCTGCTGGCTGTTGGCCTGCGCCAGGTCGATCGCCTTCTGCACCGACTCCTGCGCCTTTATGGTGAAATTGTTAAAATTCATATGCGTTTGTTTTTTACTGATGATGGTCAAAATCTTTGCCATTTGCAAAAATGTGACTTTTTGTCAGGATTTTGTTGTACCTTTACGTTACAATCAAACCTATTGCAT
>WOYT01000035.1 GCA_011620695.1 Proteiniphilum sp. | reverse complement strand
CAACAACAGCCAAATTGTACACGCTAAACCTTAGCAACACGAAGACCTATCTGTTTGCCACCATATTTATTGTCGGCAACCTGCTTTTACCGCAGTTGGCACACCTTGTTCCGCAGGGAGGGTTTATCTTTCTGCCCATCTATTTCTTCACACTGATTGCCGCCTATAAATATGGTATTCATGTGGGACTGCTTACCGCGATCCTTTCACCATTGGCAAACAGCCTGCTCTTCGGCATGCCTCCCGTGGCAGTGCTGCCCGCCATCATCGTTAAATCGGCCATCCTGGCTATCGCTGCCGCACTGGCTGCAAAGCATTTCGGGAAAGTCTCGCTGGTGGGTATTCTGCTGGCGATCCTTGCCTATCAGGTTATCGGCACCGGCGTTGAATGGGCGATGACCCAAAACTTCACCGCAGCCATGCAGGATTTCCGCCTCGGAATACCGGGATTGCTGATCCAGCTCTTTGGCGGTTATTTTGTATTGAAAGCGTTGGCTAAAATCTGAGAATGGCTGAGGGTAAATCTTTTGAAGAGGTCATGCAACGGTTTCGTGAGATCAGGTTTCACGAAACCTTCGATATGATTGTCGCCATCGCTAACGGGGGAATCATTCCCGCGGCAATCATCAACCAGCGACTGAACATCGATATTCAGTTATTAAAAATAAATTTGCGCGATCAGGACCAGAAGCCGAAGTTTGACAGTCCGAGACTAGTCTCGCCTATCGACTTCGACTACAACGACAAAACCATTCTTCTGGTGGAGGACCGTATTAAAACAGGGGCGACTGTACAATTCGCCATCGATCTTTTACATGACGCCAGACAAATAAAGACCTTTGCCGTGAACGGCAAGGCCGATTATGCACTATACGACGAAAGCTGTTTCAGATTCCCCTGGATAATATGAACAAATGCAATGTTTTCATGGCACTGTGCCTGCTGACCACAATCCCGTTGTTAGCGGAAAACAGACAGCCGGCAGAAAGGAACGATACCATTCGGCTCGATGAGGTGATTGTCACCGGTACCATGCCCAAGGTGAACCTGCGCAATCTGCCCATGAGTATATCGGTGATCTCGGGTGAACTGATCGACGAGCGCATGCAACCTTCTCTCCTGCCCCTGCTCACCGAGGAGGTACCCGGCCTGTTTATTTCTCAGCGCGGTGTAATGGGATATGGGGTGGCAAACGGGGCAGCCGGAGGAATGAGCATCCGTGGCATTGGCGGGGCACCCACTTCGGGGGTGCTCGTGCTGATAGACGGACACCCGCAGTACATGGGACTGATGGGACACCCGCTGGCCGACAGTTACCAGTCGATGATGACCGAAAGAGTAGAAGTTGTGCGGGGTCCTGCATCGGTACTCTACGGATCGAATGCGATGGGAGGCGTGATCAACATCATCACCAAAAAACAACCGCAGGAGGGACTTCGTCAATCCGCCCGGATCATGTACGGAAGCTACAACACGTTAAGTGCCGAAGCAATGAACGGATGGAGGAAAGAGAAGCTGCACCTCGTCGGTAATATCGGTTATAACCGCTCCGACGGCCATCGGGAGAACATGGACTTTGAACAGCTGAACGGCTATGCCAAGGCAGGGTACGACTTTACGGCACACTGGAGCAGTTTTATCGACCTGAATCTGTCAAAAACATTGAGTGCAAACCCGGGTCCGGTAACCAATCTTATGATCGACAACGATGCCGATATTTTGCGGGGAGTTGCATCCGCGGTTCTGGAAAACGAATACAATCGCACTTCGGGGGCGGTGAAGTTCTTTTACAACTTTGGCGCACATGAGATAAATGATGGGATCTCCATCATTTCATCCGCTTTGCCACCTGTCTATCGTTTTCGTTCAGACGATCAAATGGTTGGATTCTCGGCCTACCAGTCTTACTCCTTCTTTGAAGGAAACAAGACAACTGCAGGGTTCGATTTTCAACGTTTCGGCGGTAAGGCATGGAACAAATATCCCGACGAAGCCGACAATGTGGATCTGGCCGACGTGCATCTGAGCAATGAAGCTGTCTATCTGAACCTGCAACAGTCGCTCCCGGGCAACAAGCTGACCCTCAACGGGGGGATCCGGCTCGATCATCACGAGATCAATGGTACCGAGTGGATCCCGCAACTGGGACTCAGTTTCAACCCTGCATCATCGACAGTACTGAAGGCGATTGTGAGCAAGGGATTTCGCAATCCCACCATCCGGGAGATGTACATGTTCCCGCCGCAAAATCCGGATCTGAAACCGGAACGACTGTGGAACTACGAGCTGTCGTATCTGCAAGCACTGTTCGACAACCAATTAAGCGTGGGAGTGAACATCTTTTACATGAAGGGGGATAACATGATACAGGTAGCCATGGTAGATGGGAAGCCACTGAATATCAATTCGGGTAAAGTTGAAAACAAGGGCATTGAGTTTAGTACCGCCTGGCAGGTAACTCAAAGCCTTCGCTTCTCGGCGAACTACAGTTACCTGGATATGACCTATAAAATTCTGGCTGCCCCGGAGCACAAGTTGTATGTGAGGGGAAATTACACCAAAGACCGGTGGCATTTTTCCTCGGGGCTGCAGTACATCGGTAATTTATACACAACGCTGAATCCCGAACCGCAGAAAGAGCGTTTTCTGCTTTGGAATGCCCGCGTCAGTTACAAAACGCTTGAGTGGCTGAATATCTTTTTACGGGGAGAAAATCTGCTTGATCAGGCATACGAGATAAATGCAGGATATCCGATGCCTGGTGCCACCGTTTTCGGGGGATTGCAGGTACATTTTTAAAATAGTCTGTAACTATCCTGCTTGGAACCATCAGAACGAATCAGGATAAATCAAGTTAAGTTTTAGATTATCAGGACCAATAACTGGAATATCAATAAAACAAAAATAAAAGACTATGGACAGACGTAATTTTTTACGCGCGGTGGCCCTCACAGGAGCGGCATTCACCACAATGAAAGAAGCAGATGCGATGAGCGTTCTCAGTCAGTCGTTCACTGGCGCACAGGCTCCCGGCTACGACCTGGTGGCTGTGATGGGTGGTGAGCCCGAGGCCATGTTCCGCAAAGCCATCGCGGAGATGGGCGGGATGAAAAACTTTATCAGCAAAGGCGACAAAGTATGTGTGAAACCCAACATCGGGTGGGACCAGCCGGTAGAGATGGCCGCAAATACCAACCCAAAACTGGTGGCGGAAATCATCAAACAATGTTTCGATGCCGGTGCGTCGGAGGTGACGGTTTTTGATCACACTTGTGACGACTGGCGCAAAACCTACAGCAACAGCGGCATCGAGGAAGCTGCTAAAAAGGCAGGAGCAAAAGTGGTACCTGCTCATCAGGAGTCCTATTACAAAACCGTCTCTATTCCCAAGGGAAAAAGCCTGAAGACCGCAAAAATTCACCAGGCCATTGTGGACAGCGATAAATGGATTAACGTGCCCATCCTGAAAAATCATGGGGGTGCACAGCTGACCATCTCCATGAAGAATTACATGGGCATTGTGTGGGATAGACGCTTTTTCCATGCCAATGACCTGCAACAGTGCATCGCTGATGTATGTACCTATGCCAAACGCCCCGTGCTGAATGTGGTGGATGCCTACCGGCTGATGAAGACCAGCGGACCCAGAGGGAAATCGCCCTCCGATGTGGTGCTTTCCAAAGGCCTTTTCATGTCTCAGGATATCGTTGCCGTTGACACTGCAGCCGCCAATTTCTTCAATCAGGCGCGGGAGATGCCGCTTGAAAAGGTGACACACATCGCCAAAGCCCAGGAACTGGGACTGGGGACAATGGACCTTGAAAGCCTGAATATCAGACGACTTAGAATATAGATAAAACCCTTCCCGATCCTACAACACCCCTGATATTCATCCGGTCACAACTACCGGATGATATCCCCGTGCTATATACTGTATCACAGACATCAAAGAAGCAATCGTATCATGTTAAAGAAAATCCGTGTCATTCTCTCTGTGCTGCTACTCTCCCTGATCACCCTTTATTTTCTCGACTTCAGGGATTTTCTTCCGGAAAGTTTCAGCTTTCTGGAGGAGATCCAGTTTGTACCGGCGCTGTTGGCAGTTAACATCCTTGTGCTCGCTTCTCTGTTGCTGCTCACATTGCTTTTTGGCAGGGTCTATTGTTCATCCGTCTGCCCCATGGGTATTTATCAGGATTTGGTGGCCTGGCTATCCAAAAAATTCATCAGAAAGAAAAAATACAAATACAGTAAGGCGAAAAATGTACTGCGCTGGAGCGTGCTGGCAGCTACGGTTGTTGCTTTCGTTTTCGGTTTCAACTTTCTGGTGGGACTCCTTGATCCCTACGGAGCATATGGGAGAATGGTCACCCACCTCCTGCGTCCGGCCTACCTGGCGGGAAACAATTTGCTGGAAACCATTTTCACCTCCTTCGATAATTACGCGTTTTACAAGGTAAGCATCTATATGTTAAGTGTTTCCTCAGCGATTATTGCTCTTATTACCCTTGTTGCGATCGGTTACCTGGCCTGGCGCAACGGCAGAACCTACTGCAATACAATCTGTCCCGTAGGTACCACGCTCGGTTTTCTAAGCAAATACGCCCTGTTTAAGATTCGGTTTGTGGACGAGAAATGCAACCTGTGCGGTCTGTGCGCCATGAAATGCAAAGCATCGTGCATCGATTCCAAAAATAAACAGATCGATTACAGTCGCTGTGTCACCTGCTTCAACTGCCTTGAAAGCTGCAACCGGGATGCGATGAAATACAGGTTTTCTTTGCCGGGTAAAAAGAGATTGGCTGCTACAGTTCCGGCATACAGCGGTGTGAAAGAGGAAAAGGCGGAGAAAGAGATGAAGTCGGTTGATGCATCCAAACGCCGTTTTCTGTCGGCCACACTGGCAACAGGACTGGCAGCAGGACACCTGATTGCGCAGGAGATCTCAGAGGGGGTACTTTCAAAGCGTGAACTAAAAAGAGAGGTGCCCATCGCACCTCCCGGCGCCGTCTCTTTCGATCACTTGCGGGAGAAATGTATCTCCTGCCACCTCTGCGTGAGCAAATGCCCGAGCCACGTGATCAAGCCGGCATTTCTTGAATATGGCCTGGGTGGGATGATGCAGCCCAAGCTCTACTTCGACCATGGTTTCTGCAACTACGACTGTACCATCTGTGGTGAGGTATGTCCCACAGGCGCCATCCTGCCGCTTACAAAGGAGGAGAAGAACCATACCCAGATGGGACAGGTACAGTTTATCATCGAGAACTGTATTGTTTATTACGATGAGACCAGCTGCGGAGCCTGTTCCGAACACTGTCCCACGCAGGCGGTCCATATGGTGCCCTACAAAGGAGTGCTGACCATCCCTGAAATCAATCAGGATATCTGCGTGGGTTGCGGCGGCTGTGAGTCTGTGTGCCCGGCCATTCCTTATAAAGCCATATACGTGGAAGGGCTGTCTGCCCAGAATATCATTGAAATTAAAAAGGAAGAGGTCGAAGATGTTGTGATTGAGGATTTCGGATTTTAA
>WOYT01000140.1 GCA_011620695.1 Proteiniphilum sp. | reverse complement strand
AGATAGAGATATCTCTTTCACCTGCTTCATATTGCAGATACACATCTTCATCCACCTCCAGCTTGTGTGCCATCTCGCCGGGGGAAAAACCGAGAGCGTCGCGTAATCCCTTGATCCGTTCGCCTATTTGTTTTAAATCTGTTTCCATTGTCGTACGTGTTGATTCATTTTTCATGGGGGCTACCCGCTATTTGCTAAACGAAAAGCAAAGATACTTTTTTTTTGTTTATTGATAAGAACAGAAAGAGGCTCATTGCCATTACGTACCCTGAATAATTGATTCCATGATCTCCTGATGGATGGCACCGTTGGAGGCCACCAGTTCTTTCCCGAAAATGTAATTGTCACCCCCTGTGAAGTCGGTACATTTTCCTCCGGCACACTCCAGGATAAATGCCCCCGCAGCCACATCCCAAGGCGACAACCCTGAGTGAAAGTAGGTGTCACTGATCCCTGCCGCTACATAACAGATCTCCAGTGCTGCCGATCCTTTGATGCGAAAACTGCACTTCCGGAATTGTTTCATGGCCTGTTGAAGGATCTGTTCTCCTTTCTTGTCCAGATTGTATGGAATACCGAACCCGATGTATCCGTTCACCAGCGTTGCCTGTGTACTTACCTGCAATGAGATGTCGTTGAGAAATGCCTTTCCTTTTTCTGTGGCATAGAACATCTGATCTGCGACGGGATCAAATACCACACCCATGATCACCTCCCTTCCGCTCATCAGTGCGATACTCACCGAAAAGGGGGTGTCGCCATGTACATAATTGGTTGTGCCGTCCAGTGGATCGATGACCCAGGTGAATTCTTTCTGTACAAATTCCACCGTATTCTCTTCGGTCAGGAACCCTGCTTCCGGGAGCAACTTCCCCAGACCTTCCACCAGTCTGTGTTCCGCTTCCTTATCAATATATGTCACATAATTACGGGTACCTTTCAGCTCAATGTCTTTTTTCCTGAGCGCCGCCTGCCCGGCTTTCAGATATTCACCCGTGGTGCGGACAAGCAGTTTTACTTCGTTGCAAATTTTTTCTACATCCATATTTTAAGTCTTTTACGAAACAAAATACAAGTCACCATTCCCTATTTCTCCGGGAACATCGACTCCCACCACCTGCCATCCTCTTTCAGCCATCTGGCAAACCAGGCATAGATGGCATGGTTCCATGAAATTCGCTTCTGGTAATCATAGATGGCATGATTCTCCCCCTCTACCTGGATAAACTCTACCGGCTTGTTTAGCAGCTTCAGAGCCGTGTACATCTGAATGCTTTCTCCGATGGGCACATTGGTGTCGGCCGTACCATGAAGCAACAGGAGCGGAGTTGTTATTTTATCGGCATGAAACAGGGGACTTTGTTCCACGTAGAGGTGCGGATTGTTCCAGGGATAGCTGTCGGCACTGGCACCTGCACTGTAGGAGTAACCCCAGTAGCCTTCACCCCAGTAACTGGTGATGTTGCTGATGCCGGCATGCGATACCGAGGCGGTGAAGAGATCGGTTTGGGTAATCAGGTACTGCGTCATGAACCCGCCGTAGGAGGCGCCGATATTGCCGATTTTTGTGCCCTCCACAAAGGGGTGGGCTGCTACAAATGCTTTCACACCCTCAATGATCTCATCCGCTGTCTGCTTGCCCCATGCGTTCACATGGCGTGCAGAGAACTCCTGCCCGTAGCCGGTGGTCCCACTGGGTTGAAGCGTGTAAACCACGTAATCCTGGGCGGCATAGACATGCAGTGGATAGGTGCTCTCAAAAACGCGACTGGTAGGGCTGGTACCGCCGTAGTAATAGACAATCAGGGGATATTTCCTGTTGGGATCGAAATGCGGCGGCAGATAGTAACGTCCTTCAATCTGGTCTCCAAAGGAGCTGGTGAAGCTCCACTCCTTTACCTCACCCAGTAGCAGCTGATCGAGTTTCTCGGCATAGGGATCACTGATCAGCGTCGATTCGAGCGTTTTGAGATTGAGCAGGTAACAACGTGAGGAGTTGGAGCTGCTTTGACCGGTATAGGTGGCCCAGCGTGCGTTCGAGGCAATGTGAAATGAACGGATCACCTCCTCCTTGAGCGGCAGTTTCTCAAAGGATGCATCGCGGGTTGTATAACGGTATATGTTTACCCTGTCACCCTCCTCAACGCGATAATAGATGTTGTTATCCAGCGGGTTCCACTCCTGCGCGCTGATGCTTGGATCAAATGTTTTGGTAACCGGAATCACCTCTCTGTTCTCAAGTTGCATGACAAACGATTGGGTGTCGTAGCTGTTGGCGATCTGTCCCGGCTTGATGTTCAGGCCAATGCCGTTGAATGCCTCAGGGGCACCATGGATCAGCAGTTGCCGGCCATCGGGAGAAAATTGTGCCGAGTAGGCATATCGCTGATCTTTCCAGATGGTATCTCTCTCCATGGTTTCCAGGTTCAACCTATAGAGGGTGCTGGTGCGAAAGGGACGCTGGGAGAGATCTTCTTCCGATACCGAAAAAAGCAGGTATTGCATGTCGTTGCTCACATCGTTGAGTGATGCCGACTGTCTGCCAAAGGTGAGCTGCTGCGTAAGTCCGGTATCAAAGAAGTAACGGTAGAGGTATGACCGTTCGCGGTATTGCGACTGACGATCGTCAATACCGATGAGCCGTTTCAATCCACCGGGGTTGCTGATTGTAAGGGTCTCTTTGGTTGCGTAAAAGAGTGATTGTTCATCCGGCGCAACAAAGAATTTCTCCTTGGGCAGGTTTTCTGCCCTGATCGTCGTCTCCAGGGTGAGCGGATCGAGTGTGTAGAAAGTCCGTCCCTCCTCCTTGTCACCCACGTAGTAAAGCAGATCTGACTTGGGCATCCAGCCCAGCTGCGGGCGGCTCATCGGCTCTGAAAAGATGATTCGTTTTTGCCGGTGGTCGTATATCTGCGTATGAGTGCGAGTTTCCCCTCCTGACAGCGTCTCACGCAGAGACAGCAGCACAAAACGACCGCTTGGGGAGATGGAGGAGTTGTTTATCCGATTTCCCTCAAGGATGTCTTTGATATCGATCCGTCGTTTGTTCTGATTGTTGAAAGTGAACAGCAAAAGCGAGTCGCTCTCTTCTGGTCGCACACCAATTTTTACCATCACATCGTGGGGGTCATCGGACGAGGCAAGCATTTTGATGAGCACACGGCTGTTGTTGGTGAAGCCATTCAATACCGCATCGACCGATCCGGAGAGGTGGAGACTGTCATCAGCGGCTTGTTTGGTGGCTCTCTTCACGTTGTCGATCCAGAGCTCCAACGGGTTGGGTGAGGTGACGGTGATCCTGGCCTTTCCATACCGGTCACCCGACAGATGAAAGGAGACCAGTTGAAAAGCCCTGCCCTGTGTGGGTTTCGGCAACCGGAAGTAACCCATTGTATCTGGTTCTGCCCTGCCGGTAAATTTTTCAGGTGCAGGGAAATTGATGGTGGTGGATAACAGCAACTCATCCGAATAGGGTTTGTCACTGAGATTGATGCTGTCCAGTAGCACCGGTTTTGCTACAGGGATGGGCCCGAAAGAGGGGAGCTCTGCCGGAGAGAATACCGTTTGTGCCTGAATGCTTGCACCAACTATCAGCAGGATTAAGAGGCATCTTCTAAAACGTTTGTTCATATATTTGTATAATTTTGTTAGCTGTCAGCTTACAACTTATTCATCCATACGAAATGGTTGTTGAAAAGGCCTTTCAGATCGGGCGTTTCTTCGAACAGGCCATAAACCGCTGAACCCGAACCACTCATGGAGGCATAAAGTGCACCTTGCTCGTATAGCTGCTGTTTGATCTGCCAAATTTCGGGAAATTTTTTGAAAAGAGCCGTTTCAAAATCATTTTTCAAATGCTCTTTCCAGTCTGAGATAGGTAAGGAGATGATCTCCCTGAGTGACTGTTCAGGCTTTTTGGGTCTGATCAGTGAATAGGCTTCAGCGGTGGAAATCCAGAGATCCGGCTTTACCAGCACCATGGTCAGGTGACTCAAATCAACTTCCACCGGCTCCAGGATGTCACCTATACCGGTGGCCAGGGCAGGGCGGTTGATGATAAAAAAGGGACAATCTGCTCCCAGGCGGGCGGCACGTGATGCCAGTTCTGCTTCACTGTACCCCAGTGCAAAGGTGTCGTTCAGTAGTTGTAACATGACCACTGCATCGGAAGAGCCGCCACCCAAACCGGCACCGAACGGTATTCTTTTAAGAAGATGGATCTCAATGGGAGGTAACTTTTTCTCCGATGCGATCATTCTCCAGGCCTTAACCACCAGGTTCTCATCCTCATCACCTTTCAGGGAGATACCTGTCTGAAAGAGTCGGTATTGATTCTCCTCTCCGGGTATGCTATCCTCAGGTAAAGGAATGATCTCCAGTGCATCTTTCAGCTCTATTGGGTAAAAGATCGTTTCCAGATCGTGGTACCCGTCCTCCCTGCGGGCTGTGACATGTAACCCCAGATTGATCTTTGCATTGGGAAATCGGATCATAAACAGTTCTTTTGTACAAAGGTAAGGATTTTTCAATAAGTGTCGCCTATCTGAGCGCTCTGTTGAGGGGTGGGCAGGCAGGAAAAAATGGTTCTCCATTCAGCTGTCAAAACCCAAAAGCAGCCCGTACGCCGATCTCCTCAAATTGGGTTTTATGAAAAGAGGCGAAGAGACCGGCATTGAAAAAACGATTCCCGATGCCATAACCCAGTTCAGTGTATGACTTGATCTGAGGAGTGTGGAGCTGACTCAGATAGAACCGCTCCTTGTCGGCAAATTCGGAGATAAAGGGGATGTTTTTCAGGATCAGAAACGGTGACTCCAACATGATATGACCCTGCAGATAGGAGTCTGATGCATTGTAGAGATCCCTGCTCAGCAGGTTGAAATTTCCCGACAGTCCATCGTCGCAGTTCTCCGGGAAATTGTTCTTGGAGAAATAGACAAAATCGGCGAAATATTCGGTCTCCTGGTTGATGAACGTTCCCGCACCTACATGGTATTGGAATGAGTGCATCAGCCCGAAGTCAATCTTCTGGTTGACATCCAGCTCGATTCGGTTATACTGAGAGGTGCTGCCCAGCACATCCAACAGACTTCGGGAGAACTCAACCTTGAAGGTGGGATAATCGGAGCGGACATAGATCTTTTGTTGCCCCTCGTAACGGTAATATTGTTCCGGGGTCCAGCTGACCCGTATAAAAGGGGCAAACGACCGCTTGGTGCCAAAGAGCTGCTCAACAGGATCACTTTCAGGGGGCAATGAACGTAGCATCACTTCGTTGCTTTTGCTCTTGCGGATATGGTAGTCCACACCCGTCTGCAACAGCAGGCCGTTGGTGGGCTCGAAGGTGTTGAAGAGCTTGAGATAGTAATCCTTGTAGTAGTTCACTGAGATATCGTCGAATGTGAGACCCTGGTTCTTCAGTCGCTCGCGAATCTCATCAACGAAGAGAGAGCTGTAGGTAGGATTTCCATTGCCGATGGAGAAGGTGGCACTACCCATTCGTAAAGGCTCATAGTTAAAGGTGGTGGTCAGATCGGTGAAAAACTCTTTTCTGCGAAACATGTAACCTACGAAAGCGTTGATCCGGAGGTTGCGACTACGCTTCAGATCTTCTGTATAGGAGAGCGTCTGACGGTAGGTGACACCGTCGTAAGAGGTGTAGCCGAGCATCAGTGGATTGAGCAGTCCCGAGTACCCGAAGCGGGACGATTTGTAGCTGTAACTGGAGTTAACCACCATCCGTTGTGCCATTTCCTGCGCCACATGGTTGTTACCCAGTGAGTCATCTGCCCTTTTTTGTTCTTCCCGGGTGCGCTGCTGACGTTGGTAGCGCTCAAGCACATCCATTTCTCTTGCTTGTAGTGGAATGGGGCGTATCTTTTCCCAGAAGAGGGAATCGCTGCGCAACGGTACGGAGTCAAGTCGCACCTTATAGGAGTTGCTGATGTTGAGTGATCGTTTTGGTTGCTGCAATTGGCGTAATGCTATTTTCTTGTAGTTGATCCTGGCGAGATGTCTGCTGGCCAGTACATTCCCCAGGTAGGTGGACGTCTGATAGATCGTGATGTTCACCGGCAGGTAGTTGGTTACCCACTCATCACCCATGGTCATCTCAAAAGTGAAATCGGAGAAGATATCCAACCCTTCTCCACGGAAAAATATGACACGCCAGGTCCCCCTCTCCACGATAAAGGAACCTTTTAAGAGTTTCGGGTTCTCATAAATGGGCTCAAAGTGGATGTTGTAATACTCCTTATTGTTGTTGGTGAATGTCTGATAGAGCTTGTAACGGTAATATTTCGCCGTGCTGAAGCGGATGGGCATGATGAGGCTTTCATCGTTGGTTGTCTCACCGTAGATGTTGATGTTGAGCAGCTCAAAGGGAATCAGGTCGATGTCCTTTTTTTGGGTAAGCGTACCGGTCACGTGCCGGATATCCTGTACGTAGATGTTGGGGTATTCATAGCGCAAATCACTGATGGTTTCGATCAACGCATCATCATTGTCCGGATCATGGAGCACAAAACGGGGTATCAGGTGGGTGAATTTGTAGAGAAAGTTCTTCCGAACGGTTTCTACATAGGAGCGCACATATACTTCGGCTGTGTAGTTTTCCACCAGCTCGTTGTATTTTTCTGCAGCACTCATTGCCCTGTTCAGAATCGTATCTGTCGGCAGACCGGATGAAAATGCGAAACAGTTTTCAGCGGCAATGAACAGCAACAATATCAGTATGGTGACAGCTCTCTTCATTCAGATTACAAACTTACATTTTTTTTTCACCTGTAAGAAAAAAAACAGTACTCTGTCCGAAAATTAACCAAAAGATGTGAGAATTGCAGAGCAAAAGAGAGGTGGAATAAAAAATCTTATATATTTTGTAACATTCTGATTAAATATTTTATATATTTGTGTTTTAGAACATAGTTCTAAAACACCGGATTAAGTGAAGGAAGAAGAAACAATAGTGGAAATATCCTCCTCGTTACCTGATTTATGGAGAATGTTGACCGCAGCTGAACGTGATCAGTTGCGCAGCAACGCACGTTTTGTTCATTTCAAGAAAAATGAACTGATCTACCTGGAAGATGAGAATCCAAAAGATCTGATGATTCTTTTTAAGGGGAAGGTGAAGATTTTTAGAAGCGGGGTAGGGGGCAGAAGTCAGATCATTCGTATCATGCGCCCTATACAATATTTTGGCTACAGGGCTTATTTCGCGCGGGAGCCCTATGTCACCGCAGCATCCGCCTTTGAGGCCTGTACTGTTTGCAAGATCCCGATGGAGCTCATTGAACAGTTTCTGCGCAACAATGGTGAGTTGGCGCTCTTTTTTATTCAGATGTTATCAATTGACCTGGGTATCGCTGATCAGCGGGTTGTCAACTTAACCCAAAAGCATGTGCGGGGTCGGTTGGCTGAATCGCTTCTTTTTCTCAAGGAAACTTACGGTCTGGAGGAGGATGGCGCCACCATCAACATCTATCTGGCCAGAGAAGACCTGGCAAATCTCTCCAACATGACCACCTCCAATGCCATCCGTACCCTCTCCAACTTCGTGAATGAGCGTATCATTACCATCGATGGCAGAAAAATCAAGATCATTGATGAGGAGAGACTGCACAAAATCAGTCGCATTGGCTAATCAATCTGCTTATTAGGTGACAAGTTACTACCTTTGTAACGCGTTAGAGCATGAAAGAATGATACAAAAAATCGCACGATCGATCATCAACTCCTATTACAAACCTGTGGAAGCGTTTGTACAAGATCCCCACGGCACACAACAACGGACGTTCAATTATTTGTTGGAGCACGGCTGTCGCACCTACTACGGAAAGAAACATCATTTTGCACAAGTCAGGGATGAAGACTCATTTCGCTCACTGGTCCCTGTGACAACCTATGAGTATCTCCGTCCCTATCTGGATCGTATCATTGTGGAGAAACAAAAAGATGTGTTGTGGGATACACCTGTCAGATGGTTTGCCATGTCGTCAGGTACCACTGAGGATAAAAGCAAATATATTCCGGTAACAGATGAATCGTTAAAAAATGGCAACTATCGTGCCGGATACCATATGTTGGGCATCTATGCCCATCATCACCCTGACACATCCTTTGTTCTTGGTAAATCTCTGGTGTTGGGTGGCAGTCAGCAGATCAACCGCATCGGTGACGGAATATACACCGGTGATATCTCGGCTATTCTGATGAAGAACCTGCCTGCCGCGGTCCGGCGACGGCGAACACCGGAGAAGATTGCGCTGCTGCCCGACTGGGAGGAGAAGCTGCAAAAGCTGGCCGATTATGCCATTCGAACCGATATCCGATCTTTTGTAGGTGTACCCTCCTGGATGCTCGTTCTGCTCAAAAAAATCGTTGCGGACAGCGGACGTTCCATACCTGAAATATGGCCCAACCTGGAGGTCTTCTTTCATGGAGGGGTTAGCTTCATCCCTTATCAGGAACAATATGAAAAACTGATCCCCATGGAACGGATGCGCTACTGGGAGACCTACAATGCATCGGAGGGCTTTTTTGGGGTGCAATATGCTCCCGGCTCGAAAGAGATGTTGCTGTTGCTCGACAACGAGGTCTTCTATGAGTTTATTCCGGCAGGGGAGTGGGATCAGGAACATCCCGAAACAGTCCCCTTGAGCAGTGTGGAAAAAGGGAAGCAATACGCGATGGTGATCTCCACCAGTGGTGGTCTCTGGCGCTACAAAATTGGGGATACGGTTGAGTTTACTTCCACCAATCCCTATCTGTTTAAGCTGACGGGACGTACCAAGCAGTTCATCAATGCTTTCGGTGAGGAACTGATCGTGGACAATGCCGACAGAGCACTGGATGAAGCGTGTCGCCTTACCGGTGCCAAAATCACCGAGTACACCGCCGCTCCCATCTTCTTCGATGACAATAACAACGGAGCACATGAATGGCTGATAGAATTTGAAACAGCTCCAGCCGACCTGCTGCTCTTCACCGAGAAGCTTGATGAGAGCCTGAAGAGGCTTAACTCCGATTACGAGGCAAAACGATCCCATAACCTTTCACTTAATCCTCCAGTGGTTAAAGTGATGAAGCAGGGGCTCTTCTATGAATGGATGAAACAACGGGAAAAAGCGGGGGGACAGAACAAAGTGCCGAAGCTGGCCAACGACCGGAGACATGTGGATAGCATCCTCAAATTCGCTGCGATCAAATCCTAAAATTGAATAAAATAGCGCATCCCTTTTCGGTAAATAAGAAAGAATGCGTAAATTTGCACGCTAAACCCGACTTGAAACAAGATGAGAATAAAACCATTCTACTTTTTACTGATCGTTTTGGTATTGAGTTCCTGTAGTGAGTACAACAAGATCCTGAAAAGTACAGACAGAGACCTGAAATATGCCTATGCGAAGAAGTATTTCGAGGAAGGGAAATACAACCGATCCATCACGCTGCTCGAAGAGCTGGTCACCTTCATGAAAGGTACTGCACAGGCTGAAGAGTCGCTCTACCTGCTGGCACAAAGCCACTACAATTCACGCGATTACTATTCCGCCACAGAGGTGTTTACCACTTACTACAACAGCTATCCCAATGGTGAATATGCAGAGGCAGCACTCTTCTACTCTGCTTACGGAATGTACCTCGATTCACCTGATCCACGACTGGATCAGACAAAGACCTATAGAGCCATCGCGGAGTTTCAGAAATACATTGAGAGATATCCACAAACCGAGCGTGCCGAGCAGGCCAAAAACTATCTTTTTGAGCTGCAGGAGAAGCTGGCCTACAAGGAGTTACTTGCGGCACGGCTCTACCTTAATCTTGGCAACTACATGGGCAATAACTACGAGGCTGCGGTGATCACTGCAAGAGAAGCGATGAAGAGTTATCCCTACTCCAAATACCTGGAAGATTTCCAGATGACCATTCTTCGTGCCCGTTACGAATATGCTCAGCATAGCACATTGAGGACCAAGCCGGAGCGTTTCCGCATGGTGGTGGATGAGTATTTCAATTACACCAACACCTTTCCCGAGGGGAAATACAAGGATGAAGCCGACCGTTATTACAAGGAGGCCGAGGAGCAAATTAACCTGTTGCCCACAGATTGATGAGATTTGAAAACAACTATTTAAGATAATAAACGACAATGGATTATAAAAAAATTGCGGCAAGCACAAACACGGAAAGCCTTGATGTGATGAAGCTGGCTGAACCGGTAGGCAATGTATATGAGATGGTTCGTATCATCAGCAAAAGAGCCAACCAGCTCGCTGTTGAGATGAAGCGCGATCTGGACTCCAAACTTCAGGAATTTGCTTCCTACAGTGACAATCTGGAGGAGGTGTTTGAAAACCATGAACAGATTGAGATTTCCCGTTTCTACGAAAAGCTTCCCAAACCCTCATTGATGGCGATCGAAGAGTGGAAAGAGGGGCTGATCTACTATCGTAATCCGGCCAAGGAGAAAGAGTTGTTCTGAGGTTATGTTGCAACGGATACAATCACTTTTTCTGCTAATGGCAGCTGCAGCCATGCTGACTGCTTCGGTCACCCCCCTGGCCACCTTTACCTACAATGGGGATGAGGTGCTCTTCGAAGCAATGGGGATCTACCTCAACGGATCACTCTCCGATTCCACCTGGGGCCTTTTTGTGATAGGAGCCATCAGCTCCCTGCTTTCGCTGGTGACCATTTTCCTCTACAAAAAGAGGATGCTTCAGATCAGGCTATCGATCTTTAACACGGTGGTCATGGTAGGATTTTACCTCTTCTTCGGATTTGTGCTCTACCAGGTCAATGCCGTGGATAACCTGCATTTCCAGCGTGTGGGCGTGGGGATCATCATGCCGGTGATTGCCATTATCCTGACCATCCTTGCCATCCGGAGAATTGGTGCCGATGAAGCATTGGTGAGATCGCTCAACCGGTTGAGAAGGTAAGTGCGATGTTCAACCGCCATCTCTCTCACCCTGCCGGACCTTCCCGCCAATAGTGATTCAGAACGACCACTCCTCTGAAGTCCTCGCTTTTCGTACATCATCTTTTACCGGTACTTCCGCTTTCGTCTCAATCGGCGTTGTGATGCTATTCTGTACACCTGCCCCTTTATAGTAGGTGAGTACCTGTGGCATGATCTCCGTGATGCGAGCGATACGTTTACTGTCGGTGGGGTGGGTGCTTAGGAACTCAGGGATTGATCCACTCTGAGAGCTCTGGGCCATCCTCTCCCAGAAGGGTACTGCCACCTGCGGATCATAACCTGCCATGGCCATCAGGATCAACCCGATCTCATCGGCTTCATACTCCTGTTTGCGTGCATAGGGCATCATCACCCCATACTGGGCACCCAGTCCAAAGACGGTGCTGCCCAACTGCTGCATCGCCTGGGAGTTGCCGAGAAGGCCTTCTGCTATGCTACCCCCATATTGCAGGGCAATCTGCTGGCTCAGTCGTTCGTTGGAGTGACGGGCGATGACATGCGCGATCTCATGACCAACCACCACGGCCAACGCTTCCTCCGAGCCGGTCACCGGCAGCAGTCCCGTGTAGATGATCACTTTTCCACCCGGCATGGCAAAGGCGTTTACACTGTTTTCTTTCACCAGGTTGAACTCCCACGCGTAGTTTTCCAGTTCGGATTGATAACCGTTGTTGGTGTAGAATGTCTCTACCGCCTTGGCAATACGGGTGCCGATGCGGTTGACCATTTGTGCATTTGCCGTGCCGCTCTCCACTGTTGCACTGCGCATGAAATCCTGATACTGTTGCAGGCTAAGGGCTATCACTTCGTCGTTAGAAACCAGTTGCAACTGACGTCGCCCGGTAAAGGGAACACTGCCGCAGGATGAAACCAATAAGCCTGTCAGGAGCAGGGTAAAGGTGAATTGAATTGTCGTGAGTGATCGTTTCTGTTTCATATTGTTCTTTGTTAAAGATTTGATACCGAAATGGCTGATCATTTTGATGATGGCTCGTAAGACAAATGTATCAAAAAAAAGATTGTCATGATGGTATAACTCCAATGATTAAACAGTTTTCCACAAAAGTAGTTTACCCGCTATCTTTTTTTACTTTTGATTTTATCCTCAATTTGCTTATCTTTGGACAATTTTTATTGATCATTTCACCATGGCTCCCCACTTAATTGTAGGGGGTCCCTATTTTTCATATATCATAGATCTATGTCTTCTAAAGAAACGAACGACGACGATATCAAAGACAACAATGAAGCCATGGAGGAGGCTGACCCCGATCTCACTGGCAAAATCATATCCGGTGGCTCCAAGATTCCGGTCCGACTGAGCGAAGAGAGCTCGCTCAATCTTTCGAAGATGTACCAGAACTGGTTTCTGGACTATGCTTCCTATGTCATTTTGGAACGTGCCGTGCCGCATATCTCCGACGGGTTGAAGCCGGTGCAGCGACGCATCCTCCATGCCATGAAACGGATGGATGACGGACGCTTTAACAAGGTGGCCAACATCATCGGCACCACCATGCAGTACCACCCCCATGGCGACGCCTCCATCGGCGATGCTCTGGTGCAGCTGGGACAAAAGGAGCTGCTGGTTGATACACAGGGTAACTGGGGTAACATCCTCACCGGCGACGGGGCTGCCGCTCCCCGCTATATCGAAGCACGACTCACCAAATTCGCCCTCGAGGTGCTGTTCAACGCCAAGACCACTGAGTGGAAGCCATCTTATGACGGGAGAAACAAAGAGCCGGTCACCCTGCCTGCCAAATTTCCACTCCTGCTGGCACAAGGTGCCGAGGGCATTGCCGTGGGACTCTCTTCCAAGATTCTGCCGCATAACTTCAACGAGTTGTGCGACGCTGCCATCGCTTATCTGCAGGAGAAACCGTTCAAGCTCTATCCCGATTTCCAGACAGGCGGTTACATTGATGTGGAGAGATATAACGATGGGGAGCGCGGCGGATCGGTGAAAGTGCGGGCTACCATTCAGAAGCTCGACAATAAAACACTGGTAATTAAAGATATACCATATGGAAGAACCACCGCCAGCGTGGTCGATTCGATCCTCAAAGCCAATGAGAAAGGAAAGATCAAGATCAGGAAGGTGGATGATATCACCGCACAGAATGTGGAGATACAGGTACAACTGGCGCCGGGTGTCTCATCCGACAAGACGATCGACGCACTTTATGCTTTCACGGATTGTGAAATCAGCATCTCTCCCAACTGCTGTGTGATCGATGAGGACAAACCTCATTTCCTGACAGTGAGTGATGTGTTGCGGGTCTCTGTTGATAACACGCGGCATTACCTCCGCCGGGAACTGGAGATTGAAAGGGGTGAGAAACAGGAGGCATTGCTGTTTGCCTCACTTGAAAAGATATTCATCGAGGAGCGGATCTATAAGGACCGGGATTTTGAGAATGCCCCGAACATGGACAAAGCGGTGGCACACGTCGATAAACGGTTGGAACCATTTAAAGCATCTTTCATCCGGGAGATCAACCGCGATGATATCCTGCGGCTGATGGAGATCAAGATGGCGCGCATCCTGAAGTTCAATTCCGACAAGTCGAACGAGATCATTGCACGTCTGGCCGAAGAGATCGGCGAAATCAGTCACAATCTGAACAATCTCACAGACTATACCATTGCATGGTACCTGATGTTGAAAGAGCGCTATGGCAAAAACTATCCACGGCGTACCGCGATACGCAGCTTCGAGAATATTGAGGCAGTGAAGGTGGCTGAAGCCAATGAAAAGCTTTATGTCAACCGGGAAGAGGGATTCATCGGTACCGGCATGAAGAAAGATGAGTTTGTCTGCAACTGCTCCGATATGGACGATATCATCATCTTCTTCAAGGATGGGAAATACAAGGTGGTGAAAGTGAGCGAGAAGATGTTTGTGGGCAAGAATATCCTCTATGCCAATGTGTTTAAGAAGAACGACAAGCGAACCATCTACAACGTGGTTTACCGCGACGGTAAGTCATCACCACACTACATCAAGCGGTTTCCCGTGACAGGTGTTACCCGCGACAAAGAGTATGACCTGACCAAAGGGACACCAGGCTCCCGCATCGCTTACTTCAGCTCCAACCCCAACGGTGAAGCCGAAACAATCAAGGTGATCCTGAAGCCGAAACCACGACTGCGCATCCTGCAATTTGAGAAAGATTTCAGTGAGATAGACATCAAAGGACGCAATGCCATGGGTAATATTCTCACCAGGGCGGAGGTTCACCGCATTCAACTCAAACAGAAAGGAATCTCCACGCTTGGGGGACGCAAGGTATGGTTCGATCCCGATGTCTTCCGACTCAACTACGAGGGTGACGGTAAGTACCTGGGTGAGTTCCAGGGGGACGACAAGATACTGGTGGTCACCGAACAGGGTGAGTATCACATCTGCAATTTCGATCTCACCAATCATTTCCCCACGAACATACGTCACATCGAGAAGTATGACCGCAACAAGGTCTGGTCGGCTGCCCTATTCGATGCCGATCAGGGATATGCCTACCTGAAACGCTTCACGTTCGAAGCTTCCGAGAAGCCTCTTAATTTTATGGGAGATAACCCTGCCTCACGATTATTTTTGCTGACAGATGTGGTATTTCCGAGAGTAAAGGTTATCTTTGGCGGTAACGATGCGTACCGGGAGCCGCTGGAAATTGAGGTGGAGGAATTCATCGGTGTGAAGAGCTACAAGGCCAAGGGAAAACGTATCTCCAACTACGAGGTGAAAGAGGTTGAAGAACTAGAGCCAACCCGTTTCCCGGAACCGGAACCGCAGGAGACAATGAAAGTGGAGATAGAGGATGAGAACGGCGATACGCCGGTCTCCGATGCCGACCTGCGGGATGAGATCACCGGACAGATGAAGCTGTTCGACTGATTCTTTTACACTCCTGACGGCTGCTTCACGTCACGGTAACAACCTACTTGAGCGAAACAATGAAGAAAGCGACGTTACTGACATTGACATGGTTCATCTTCTGTTGTGGCATCACTGCACAGGAGGCTGATAACCTGCCCGTACCTACCGTGAACCATTCAACGCTGATTGGCATTGGCAAGGCATTCCTTACAGACAGTTATCTCTCACCGCTCACCTACGATGGCGTGAGTATCTCGTTGTTGCATGATCGGATAAAGGCATCTCCCTATTTTAACGGAGCACTACTGTTGCAACAGCAATTCCAGATTCAGACCGCCATCACCAGGAACCCCACTGCATCCGCTACGGACTATTATGGTGATATCCGGTATCACATCACCGGCTATTATCCGCTGCTGGATGTGGACCACTTCACCCTGTTCGGCGGAGGAGGTGCTGCTCTCTCGCTGGGAGGCATCTATAACGTGCGTAACACGAATAACCCTGGTTCCCTCAAAACATCTGTCAACCTGCAGCTCTCCACAATGGCTCTCTACCAATGGAAAGGTGTCACCTTTCGTTGGCAGCTCTCCTCACCTTTTGCCGGGATGTTTTTTTCACCCGAGTATGGACACTCCTACTACGAAATTTTCACACTGGGCAACAACAAGGGAACGGTTCATTTTGGCTCTTTCCACAATCAACTGGCATTGAGAAATTACTTCACAATCGATTTCCCCATACATAATTTCACCCTTAGAACAGGCTATCTGGGTGATTACCTTCTTACCGATGTAAATCAGCTCGACACACGTATCATCTCACATCAGTTTGTTGTGGGACTGGTATTTGAATCGATTCATTTTGCAGGCAGAAAGGTACGCAGCAACTCCTCCATCCAAAGCAGTTATTATAAGTGATGCGAGGAACTTTGTTTTTTTTAGATGAATAGGTTATGAAATTTAATTTTGACGAGAATATTGATCGGCGTGGTACCTACAGCGTGAAACTGGAAAAAATGAAAGCCCTCTTCGGAAGAGATGATTTGCTTCCCTTGTGGGTGGCTGACATGGATTTCAAGTCCCCTCCCGCCATCACCGAGGCGCTCAGGAAAAGAGTGGACCATGAGATCTATGGATATACCGTTGCTTCGGATGCATACTACCACTCCATCACAGGGTGGCTCGCGAAACGTCATGGATGGCAGGTGAACAGTGAGGAGATCACTTTTGTGCCGGGGGTGGTGAAAGGATTTGCTTTTGCCATCGATCATTTTACCGAAAAAGGGGACAACGTTATCATTCAGCCTCCTGTTTACCACCCGTTTCGGATCGTCACCACCTCGCTGGGACGGGAGGTGGTCAATAATCCGCTCCTTCTGGAAGAGGGAAGGTACAGGATGGACCTGGATGGGTTGCGATCGATTCTCTCTCAACAAAAATGCAAGATGCTGATTCTCTGTAACCCTCACAACCCGGGAGGCAGGGTCTGGTCACCCGACGAGCTGAGAGAACTGGCAGAGATCTGTTATGAGCATGGCGTTTTCGTAGTGTCAGATGAGATACATGCAGACCTGGCACTGCCAGGTTATCGTCATACCCCTTTTGCGACAGTCTCGGAGAAAGCGGTCAGCAACTCCCTGACACTGATGGCACCCAGTAAGACTTTCAATATTGCAGGTATTGTCAGCTCCTTTGCAGTGATACCTGACAAGAAGATCAGGGAGCAATATCTCTCTTACCTGGAACCACGCGAATTGACCCAGGGTACGCTCTTTGCCTATGCCGCTACAACGGCAGCTTATGAGCAGGGCGGTGAATGGCTGGATGAGATGCTTTCATACGTGCAGGGCAATATCGATTTTGTGGATCACTTCCTGAATGAGCAGATCCCGCAGATCCGTGCCATGCGCCCAGAAGCCTCTTTCCTGATGTGGCTCGACTGCCGCGGACTGGGCCTCTCCCGCGGCGAGCTTACGAAGCTCTTCGTGGATCGTGCTCATCTGGCACTCAACGAAGGGTCCATGTTTGGTCCAGGCGGTGAAGGTTTTATGCGGCTCAACGTGGGCACCCAGCGCAACGTTCTGGAAAAAGCTCTTAATAAATTGAAAAAAGCAATTGAAGGTTAAACATCGATAGCAGCAGATTGTTACAATGTTTGCAATTTGTATTCACTTAATAAAACTTAATAAAGCAGAGAACAATGAAAATTAGCGACAACAAATATGTCACACTCACCTATGACCTGAATGTGGGTGAAGGTGAAGAACGGGAACTGATGGAGCAGGCTACCGCAGAACAGCCTCTGGAATTCATTTTCGGTACCAACTCCATGCTGGAGGCATTTGAAAAGCAGATTGAAGGCCTCTCCCAGGGAGATACTTTCTCTTTCCAGCTCACTCCTGACGAAGCATATGGCGATTATGACGAGGAGAAAGTGTTGGATCTGCCCAAATCAATCTTTGAGATTGATGGCAAGATCGATGAGCATGTGCTGTTTGAAGGCAATACCGTTCCCATGATGGATGCCTCCGGTAACCGACTCTCGGGCTCGGTGGTATCGATCGGGCAGGAGACGGTGACCATGGATTTCAATCATCCCCTGGCAGGCGAGACAATGCATTTTGAGGGGACTGTGACAGGGGTTCGTGATGCGACTGCCGAAGAGATTGCAGCGCTCTTCTCCGGTGGTGGCTGTAGCTGTGGATCGGAAGGCTGTGGCTGCGGCGACGGCAATGAGGAGGGCGGTTCATGTGGCTGTGGCTCCGGTTGTAGCTGTTGATAGGAACAAGCTGTCGCGGCAAAACCGGATCTTCCCACATCCGGATTTGTCTCTTCTTAGAAATGGGATAACAATGATTGTGTCGCGTTATGAACACTTTTGGAACGCTCTTCCGATTGACCTCTTTCGGCGAGTCACACGGTGCCGCGGTGGGTGGTGTGATTGATGGCTGCCCCTCCGGCCTGGAGATTGATATGGATTTCATTCAGGCGGAGCTTGATCGTCGCCGTCCCGGACAGTCACGCATCACCACACCGCGCAAGGAGCCCGACAGGGTGGAGTTTCTATCCGGTATCTTCGAAGGCAAAAGCACCGGTGCACCCATTGGCTTCCTCATCCGTAACGAGCATCAGCAATCCTCCGATTATGACCATCTGAAAGAGGTCTATCGCCCTTCACATGCCGACTATACCTATCACCAGAAGTATGGTCATCGGGATCATCGTGGTGGGGGACGCTCCTCCGCGCGGGAGACCATCTCGCGTGTGGTGGCAGGTGCCATTGCCAAACTGTTCCTGCAGAAAGAGGGAATCCGGATCCGTGCCTTTACCTCACAAGTGGGGACGATTAAGCTGGAGCATGAATATGCTGCTTACGATCTCTCGCTGACTGAAGCGAACATGGTACGTTGCCCGGACCCCGGTACAGCAGAGAGGATGATCAAGCTGATACAGGAGGTGCGTTCCCAGGGTGATACCATCGGTGGCGTGATCACCTGCGTGGCCAGCGGGGTGCCGGCAGGATTGGGCGAACCGGTCTTCGGCAAGCTGCATGCCACCCTCGGAGCGGCCATGCTCAGCATCAACGCTGTCAAAGGGTTTGAGTATGGGACCGGATTCGATGTTAGCAAGCGCGGTTCAGAGGTGAATGATGCCTTTTACAATGACAAGGGGAAGATCCGTACCCGTACCAATCGTTCCGGTGGAATACAGGCCGGCATCTCCAACGGTGAGGATATCTTTTTCCGCGTGGCATTCAAGCCGGTGGCCACCATCTTGCAGGATCAGGAGACAGTAGATATCCATGGCAACGATACCACCATCAAGGCGCGTGGCAGACACGATCCCTGTGTGCTGCCACGGGCGGTACCCATTGTGGAAGCAATGGCTGCCATCACGCTGATGGACCACTTCCTATTGGCAAAGAGTGGAAAGTAGGAGGAGGGTTCCCTCTCCCTCTCTTTCCGGCGACCCATCACCCCGTTGCGATGCGTTCAGGAGTACTGATCCTTGATCTTTTCCCTGATCTCTTTCGGGGGAGGGATCTCCAACGACGGGCCGGGTTGTAAGATAGAGCGATATTCATCCGGGTGAGTGAGCAGCTTTACAGCCCGGTCATACACCTCATCATCAGATAGCTGATGTTGCAGCACCCCTTTCTTGTAATAGAATCGTTGCACAATCTCCGATTCAATCATGCTTCTGATATCCTCCCTGAAGAGTTGCAGATCCCTGTCGAGGTTCGGTTTGAGCTTAGCTTCCAGCGCCTTGTACTCTTCCGCTGCCACATCCATGTATCCTTCAAACTGCATCAAACTTTTTAATTGCTGCAGGGTGCGTTCGCTCAACTGGTCATAGGTGAAATCTTTCGATTTAACAAAGCGGATGAAAGCATCATAATCCTCATCCGATAAACGAAACAGATGTGGAGGAGCAATCTCTTTCTGTTTTTGAACCCACTCCGTCACAAAGTCGAAGATGATATTCTCTGTCATCAGGTAGTAGGCGATGGTGCCACTGCTCTTCTGTGGGATGGTGATGTCGGGGGTGATACCTCCACCATCACGCACTTCACGTCCGTTACGGGTGTGAAACAGGTTGGTGAGCGAGTCCGGAACGCGGGCCACGCTGCCGTCCGGATTACGGTGCGAGTAGTCCAGCGCCTGAATGCAGCGTCCACTGGGGATGTAATATTTCGAGGTGGTGATCTTGATGTTCCCGCCATAGGGCAGGTTGCGGGGTGTCTGCACCAGTCCTTTGCCAAAGGAGCGGTTACCTGCAATCACGGCCCGGTCTAAATCCTGTAGCGCACCTGCCACAATCTCTGATGCCGATGCCGAGCCGGTATCGATCAGCACCACTATGGGGATGATTTCATCGAGCGGCTGATTCTGCGTAAAATAGGAGCGGTCCCATTGTTTTACTTTTCCCTTCGTGGAGACAATCTCCTCCCCTTTGGGCACAAAGAGATTGACCACCTCGACGGCTTCATCGAGGATACCGCCACCATTGCCGCGAAGATCCATGATCAGCGAGGTAGCCCCCTTTTTCTTCAGGTCGATTACGGTCTCCTTTAACCTTTCAGCACTCCGCGTGGTGAAACTGCCGAAATGAAAATAACCGATACCCTCATCTGTTACCGATGCATAGGTGATGGGATCCATCTCAATCTTCTCGCGTTCAATGGTGACTGTGCGATCTTTAAGCTCTCCCGGCCGACGGATTCTCAGTCTGAGCTGGGTGCCGGGAATCCCCTTTAATTTATCACTCACCTCCTTGACGCTCGCCTTCCGCATATCCTCCCCGTCGATCTCCAGGATAACATCGCCAGCTTTAAGTCCTGCCTTGTCAGCCGGCAGCCCCTCATAAGGTTCATTGATGATCACCTGCCCGTTGTTGTAGGAGATGATGGCTCCAATACCGGCATATTCACCCGTGGTGAGAAACTGAAGATCGCCTATGTTCTCCTCTGCATAATATTCCGTATAGGGATCCAGCCGGGTGAGCATGCTGTGAATAGAGCTCTGCACCAGGTTGTTCACCTCAATGCTATCCACATAAAAGAGATCCAACTCCCGCAACACAGAGTTGAAAATGTCGATATTCTTATTGATGTCGTAATAGCGTTTGTTGTTGTTCTCTTCCGCAGTTTGTCCGAATGTTTGAAATGCTGTGATTGCTGTCAGCAGCAAAATAAAATAGTTCCTCATCTGTTGATTGTCAGTAGTTGTTTGTCCATTTAAAGGTCGGCATGTCTTGGGCCGATTCTCCGGCAAAGAAACGAATTTTTTATGAAAAAGTCCCGAACTTTTGGTTATATGTTTATAATATTGCCTTTCAAAGCAGATAATCTTTTTACCTTTGCGACGAATGTTCAATTAACAATTCATCTGAATGCGTACCCTTTTTCGTTATATGATCCTCCCGCTCACCATCGGATTGCTCATCTTCACCGGTACCTGCCTGATTGCTCCCGGGAGCGTGCCGGAGATGCCCAAAGGTATCTCCTGGGATAAAGTTGCCCACTACGGGTTGTTTTTTCTCCTCTCATCCGTCTCCCTCTATGATTACGACAAGCTGCACAACGGCTCACCTTCACGCGGCAGATGGATCTTCTGGGGTTTTCTACTTCCGGTGCTCTATGGTGGCGTCATTGAACTGCTGCAATTGTATCTCTTCACTTCGCGGAGTGCAGAGTGGGGCGATTGGATAGCCGATCTGGCGGGTTCACTGACAGCGCTCCTGCTTGCAATTATTTGTGTGAGAAAAAGGAGAAAATCAATAAAACCTTTATCTTTGTGACATCCATTACTGGACCAGCCACAAAGAGAACCCCGCCTTTGTCCTCTGCGGAACAGACCGGGAAGAGCCTGCTGAGAAAGTAGAGGAGCTGATCAGTGCTACTGGCGTGACCGATCCCATCGGACTTGATCCCGATGTCTCTATGTTGTTGAATTAAAATTTAAAAGGCCTTATGAAGTACGAAGATTTAAAAATCCTGGATGAGCTGAGAGAAAAAGGGAGCATCACCGAAGAGGAATACCAGCGTGAGAAAGCTAAACTGCTGAACGAAGAGCCAGCCTCTGCGCACAGTGGAAAACAACCCCTGCTCGGGTTGACCGAAAACACCTACCTGATGTTGATGCATCTCTCACAATTTGCCGGTGCCATCCTCCCACTGGCCGGTTTTGTGGTACCCATCCTCATGTGGGCCACCCAGAAAGATCTGAACGCCAACGTAGATCTCCATGGCAAGAACATCCTCAATGCGATCATCAGCTATGCGATCTACGCGATCATTCTTTCCATCACGGTGATCGGTATTCCTGTGGCCATCGTTCTGGGCGTTCTCTATGCTGTTTTTGTGGTCATCGCCACCTTAAAAGCAAACAACGGCGAGTACTGGAAATACCCGTTCACGATTCAATTCTTCAAGTAATGACTCTGGAACAACTGGTCAACTATTCAAACGTACAACTCAACCGCGATGAGAACATCATCCTGCGGAACGTGAACCTCACGGTGAACCGGGGCGATTTTCTCTATATCATCGGTAAGGTGGGATCGGGTAAAAGCACCCTGCTGAAGAGCATGTATGCGGAGCTGCCCGTTGAGTCGGGTAGCGCCCGCGTGTTTGATTATGAACTGGCTACGATCAAACGCCGTCTGGTACCTTTCCTGCGCCGTAAGATTGGAATCGTCTTCCAGGATTTCCAGCTGCTGATCGACCGTACCGTGGAGAAGAACCTGGAGTTCGTGCTCAGAGCTACCGGTTGGAAAAACAAACTTGAGATCAGTGATCGCATCCATGAGGTGCTGGTGCAGGTGGGCATGCCGAACAAAACCTACAAGATGCCGCATGAGCTCTCGGGGGGAGAGCAGCAACGCGTGGTGATTGCCCGTGCGTTGCTCAATTCGCCGGCGCTGATCCTTGCTGACGAACCTACCGGTAACCTGGACCCGGAGACGGGAAGCCAGATTGTTGCGCTGTTGCAGGAGATCGCGGAACGAGGTACAGCGGTCATCATGTCCACTCATAACTACTCCATTGTACAGGCTTTCCCGGGTAAGATCATGCGTTGCGAAAACATGGAGTTGCTGGAGATGGTCAACTGAGAGCCGGCTCCAGTCGCGGGGGCTTTACACCTCTATTTTTTTGATGCATCGGGCAGATCTCTCTCTTTTTTTTGTACCTTTGCACCTTTATAAAACAGTTCATACAAATTCTTCACGATCGTGGCTGATACTACAAAGTATATTTTTGTTACAGGCGGTGTGGTCTCATCATTGGGTAAGGGGATCATCGCGGCTTCACTGGGCAAATTATTACAGGCAAGAGGATACAAGGTAACCATTCAGAAGTTCGATCCCTACATCAATGTGGATCCCGGCACACTCAACCCCTATGAACATGGTGAGTGCTTTGTCACCGTTGACGGTCATGAGGCCGACCTGGACCTGGGTCACTATGAGCGGTTCCTCAACATCCATACAACCAAGGATAACAACATCACCACGGGGCGCATTTATCAGAATGTGATTCAGAAGGAACGTCGTGGCGATTACCTGGGAAAAACAGTACAGGTGATCCCCCACATCACCGACGAGATCAAACGGAATGTGAAGTTACTCGGGGTGAAGAGCAAGTTCGATTTTGTGATCACTGAGATCGGCGGAACGGTGGGAGATATTGAATCAACCCCATTCCTGGAGGCGGTACGTCAGCTACGCTGGGAGCTCGGCAAAAATTGCTTTTGCGTGCACCTCACCTACGTACCCTACATCGCTGCCGCGGGTGAGATGAAAACAAAACCCACGCAACACTCGGTGAAAGAGCTGCAGTCGCTCGGCATCCAGCCCGACATGCTGGTGCTACGCACCGAACGGAGGCTGAACAAGGATATCCTCAACAAGGTGGCTCTCTTCTGCAACGTGGAACAGGGTGCCGTGATGCAGTCGGTCGATGTCTCCACCATCTATGAGGTGCCGGTGATGATGCAGAAGCAGGGTATGGATGAGGTCGTGCTGCGCAAGATGAACATGCCGGTGGGTGAGAAAGCCGGTCTGGAATCCTGGAAGGCTTTTCTGCAAAAGCGCAGGGATGCCCGCAGGGAGGTACGTATCAAGCTGGTAGGTAAGTACGCTGAGCTGCCCGACGCCTACAAATCGATCAACGAATCGCTTTCACAAGCGGCCATCTACAATGACCGGAAGCTGGTGTTGGATGTCTGTCATTCCGAAAAGGTCACCGATGAAAATGTCAGCGAGCTGTTGGGTGATGCCGACGGCATCGTGATCGCCCCTGGTTTCGGTCAGCGGGGTATCGAAGGTAAGTTTATCGCTTTACGATATGCCCGGGAGAATGATCTGCCCACTTTCGGTATCTGCCTGGGGATGCAGTGCATGGTGATAGAATATGCCCGCTCGGTATTGGGCCTGGAAGGTGCAAACTCCACCGAGATGGATCCCATGACTCCTTACAAGGTGATAGATCTGATGGAGGAACAGAAGCATATCACCAATATGGGCGCTTCGATGCGACTGGGAGCATATGACTGTCTGTTGAAGAAAGGTTCACTGGCACACAAGGCATATGGAAAAACCAAGATACAGGAGCGTCACCGCCACCGTTATGAATTTAACAACGCCTATAAGGATCGTTTTGAAACGGCGGGGATGAAATGCAGTGGCATCAATCCCGATTCAGAGCTGGTGGAGGTGGTGGAGGTACCAAAGCTGCGCTGGTTTCTCGGCACGCAGTTTCATCCTGAATATAACAGTACAGTAATCTCACCCAACCCACTGTTCATGAGTTTTATGCAGGCAGCAGCCGTGACAATTGAATTGAAAAAGAGTAAAAATAAAAGTGTTACCATCTGACAGCCAACGGCTGTAGACAACTGAATATGGATAAAAATACAATTATAGGATTGCTGTTGATCACAGCGATTATCATTGGCTTTTCTATTTACAACAGACCCTCACAGGAGCAACTGGTCAAACAGCAACGAATACGCGACTCGCTGGAGCTCATGGAGAAGCAGCGTGCAGCAGCGCTCCCTCAAGACAATGGCGACGAGAACGCATCGGCTGATTCAATTGATTCAATACAGCAAAGCAGTGCCGCCGATTTCTTCGGTGCTGCTGCCTCAACAGACTTTACTGCGGCTGACTCATCTCGATTGACAAACACAGCCTTCTCTGACACCCTCTCTCTGGGCACACACCCACAAAGGAGCGCAGAGACCGTGGTGCTGGAGAATGAGAAGGTGCGTATCCTGCTCAATACACTGGGAGGTAGTATCCGGTCGGTACAGCTGAAAGAGTACCTGCGTTACAACGGTGACAGCCTCTATCTCTTCCAGGATGAGGAGGCTCGTTTCAACATGGATCTCTTCAACCGAAACAGTGTACGCCTCTCTACCGAGCATGAGGTTTTCACTCCTATCCGTAGTGCGGACGGCAACAGTGTGACCATGCGGCTGCAGACCACGCCGGGACAGTATATCGACTTTGTTTACTCCCTGCCTGCTGATGAGTATATGATGGATTTTGAGGTACGGGTGGCCGGTATGCGCAATACACTCCATCCGGAAAGCCTGACCAACTTCAGGATGTACTGGGAACAGGATGTGCGTCAACAGGAGAAAGGCAGGTCGTTCGAGAACCGCTATGCACGCATCCACTATAAGTATGACCGCCAGGATGTGAAGAAGATGAGCGAGTCGAAGAACGAACGGAAGGAGCTCTCCGATCCGGTGAAGTGGTTCGCTTTCAAGGATCAGTACTTCTCATCCATCGTGATTGGAAAGAAACCGTTCAGCAATACCATCCTCACCTCTGAGGTGCTGGATGATGCTGACCATATCAAATCCTACGCGGCAGAGGTATGGGTGCCCGGTGAGATGAGTGCCGAGAGCGATCTGATCACCGCCGGTTTCAACTATTACTTCGGACCGGTACACTACAACACGCTGAAAGCGTATGACAAAGGGGTGAGCGACAGCTCGCAGAAGCTGAACCTGGAGGAGATCGTTTACCTGGGTTACAGATGGTTGAGCTGGGTGAACAAGTGGTTTGTGATCCCCATCTTCAACTTTTTTCTCTCCCTCAACTGGGGGATGGGGCTGATCATCTTGATCCTGACGCTGATGGTGAAGCTGGTGATCTCTCCGCTCACCTACAAATCCTACATCTCCTCCGCCAAGATGCGGGTGTTGCGTCCCCAGATCCAGGAGCTGGAGAAAAAGTATCCTGGCAAGGAGCAAGAGATGATGATGAAACGGCAGCAGGCCACCATGGAGCTCTACAACAAAGTGGGGGTAAACCCGATGAGCGGGTGCCTGCCCATGCTGATCCAGATGCCGGTGTTGCTGGCCTTCTTCTTCTTCTTCCCCTCGGCCATCGAGCTGCGCCAGCAGGGTTTCCTCTGGGCCGACGACCTCTCTACCTACGACTCACTGATCTCCTGGAGCGGTAACATCCCATTTGTGACGAAGTATCTGGGTAACCACATCAGCATCTTCTGTCTGCTGATGACGGTGGTGAACATCTTCTACACAAAGTACAACATGAGCCTGACCGATACCGGACAGCAGACACTGCCGGGGATGAAATATATGCCCATCTTCATGTCGGTTATCATGTTCTTCTTCCTCAATTCCTATCCCGCGGGACTGAACTACTACTACTTCCTCTCCACGCTCTACACCATCCTGATCACCCTGATCATGAAGCAGACCATCGATGAGAATAAGATTCTGGCTCAGTTGGAAGCCAACAAGAAGAAACCGAAGAAGAAATCGGGTTTCATGGCCCGGCTGGAAGAAGCACAGAAGCTGCAGGAGAAGCAGGCACGCGAACGGGCAAAAGAGAATGCCAAACGAAATTACCGCTGATGATGGTCATCGTTTGAGATGTGAAAACGTAACCCGGATATCTCCACAAGAATCCGGGTTTCTTTTCACAGGAAATGGGGCTAATCACTTCATGAAGCGTAAATATTGGGTTGTTTACCTGCTTAAGGTGAACTTATTATTTTCATATTTGTTTAAAGAGTAGAAGTTGTTACGCTTGTTTCGAATGAGGAAAAATGAAGGATCTTCCCGACAGGAATAACTTCTTTTTTTATGATACCCGTACGTTTAACAGAAAAAGAATATTGGTATGAGCGAAGAAAAGAAAGTACTTGATTACGATGAAGATGATTCACTGAAATTTATTCAGGATCACCTGCCTGAAGAGATGAAGAATGAGTTCTCCGATGATGAAATCAACTATATTGTGGATCTTATTTACGAGTTTTACGAAGAGAAAGGATTTCTGGATGAGAACGACGACACCGAAATTGAGATCGATGAGGATGAATTGCTGGAATATATCATAAAGAATGCCCGCAAGGATGCCATCAGAGAGTACAGCGACGAACAGATTGAAGCCATCGTATCGGGTGAACTCGCCTATTGTGATACGCTGAACCTGTTCGATTGAGCGCTATCCTTCACGGATTAAATAAAAATCAGACATAATTCTAAAATATTGAACAAATTATGAAACAAATTTCAAAATTACTTACCATTGGTTTATTAGGGGGTACATTGATACTCTCAGGTTGCGGAGCCAGCAGAGCTGTGAAAGGCGGCGGAATAGGTGCTGGTGCAGGAGCAGCCGTTGGGGCCGGTATAGGTTCCATTGCCGGTGGGGGCAGGGGCGCTGCCATCGGTGCCGGTATCGGCGCGGTACTGGGTGGCACTGCCGGTGCCATCATCGGCAACAAGATGGATAAACAGGCTGCTGAACTGGAACAGATTGAAGGAGCAAAGGTGGAGAAAGTGAACCAAGGTGAAGCCATCAAGGTGACATTCGAGTCGGGCATCCTCTTCGCTACCAACTCCAGCACGCTGAATAGCGCATCTCGTTCTTCTCTCGATAAATTTGCCACCTCACTGCTCAATAACCCCGATACCGATGTGAAGATCTACGGCCATACCGACAGTACCGGTAGTGATGCCATCAACAATCCTCTTTCACAGCGCCGCGCGGAATCGGTTTACAACTACCTGCTGACGAAAGGTATTTCCGGCAGTCGCATGGAGGCTCAGGGATTTGGCTCCACACAACCTGTGGCAGACAACAATACCGCTGCCGGCAGATCTGAAAACCGTCGCGTAGAGGTCTATATCCTGCCCAATGAGAAGATGATCCAGGAAGCAAAGGAACAGGCTCAGTAATTTTTTGAACAACATTCGGATCAATCGCGCTGCCTTTACCGGAAGCGCGATTTTTCACATTCATTCATTTGATCACCACGTGGCTGAAGATTTACATATCCCTGCTGACAGCACTTTGAAAGAGAAGTATGAGGCTTTGATACCGCAATTAGAGTCGCTCATCAATGGTGAACCTGACCTGATTGCCAATATGGCCAATATGGCCGCAGCACTGAAAGAGGCATTCGGCTTCTTCTGGGTCGGCTTCTACCGGGTTGAAGGGGAACAGCTCGTGCTGGGACCCTTTCAGGGACCAGTGGCATGTACCCGCATCTCTTACGGCAAAGGGGTATGTGGAACTGCCTGGAAAGAAAAGAGAACGCTGTTAGTGCCTGACGTGGATCAGTTTCCGGGGCATATCGCCTGTAGCTCGCTTTCCCGTTCTGAGATTGTAATACCCCTGATTAGTGCGGGCGAGGTCTCCGCACTGCTCGATATAGACAGCGATCAGTTGGATACCTTTTCAGCAGTGGATGCCTTTTATCTGGAAAAAATAACCTCTTTGTTAAAATTTTGATTGCTTTTATTTGCATTCAAAAAACAAAATATTAACTTTGTACCCGCAAATTTGAACAAGGTGCTGAACGGATCGCTGGCAAGGTGAGAGAAGTCTGGCAAGGTGAGAGAGGTAATGACGAAAAGTTTTAAATTGTTAGACAGATTGCGA
>WOYT01000095.1 GCA_011620695.1 Proteiniphilum sp. | reverse complement strand
AGATGCCGATCTTCTGCTGGACCTGGCTGATCACCGCCTTCCTGCTGATCGCGGTCATGCCGGTGCTGGCGGGTGCCGTGACGATGCTGCTCACCGACAAGTATTTCCTGCTGAAGTATCACGGTTACATCAAGGCCGGCGTCGATTTCGACCAGATCACGACAGATTTGGAGAACGATACCACCATTCTGGTAACCCTTCCCAAGCCGCGTATTCTTGAAACAGTAATCGATGAAAACTCCATCGAGGTGTTCAATGAAAGTAATAATGCTTTCAATCGTATCAGGATTGCTGATTACAACGATGCGCTGATTCGTGAGAAGCAGGTGATGGTGAATGATGCCCTGGAACAGGGTATTCTGGAGGAGTCGGCAAGACAGGCCAAAACGGCTATCCACTCGTTGTTGAGGGAGATGGGTTTCCGCGATATCAAGATCACTGAACAATTTGTGATTCCGCAGGTGCGTTAAGAGTTAAGTGGCAGTTTTCCTGTTATTGCTGTAAGTTTTTATGTGCCGAATTCTAAATGCCGGGGACTACGATATGAGATTTACTGTACGATTATTTCTTTTTTGGGTTTCTATTTTTCTGATTTTTTATCTGGCTGTGCTGGGAGTTGTTTATCTTTTCTGGGGATTACAATTTGATCTCTGGCATGCAGCTCTCGTTTTTTTTCTGGCGGGGGTGATTCCTCCTGCTCTGATTACCGCCTACTTCTTTCGGAGGCTGGATTACATGGAAACAGAGAAATTGGACCCTCCCTCTTTCTCAGGTCAGAAGAGAGCACGATTCACATTTAAGGCTAGAACAGATAGCCCGTTCGATGAGGTGATGCAGCGTATCGATCGCCAATGGATCATCTCTTTCTCTGATCGAAAAAACAGGGTCTTGAAGTTCAGGACCGATGCCAGGATGATGTCCTGGGGGTTGGGGGGATATCTCAGCATGAAGGATGATCAGACTGTTGAGGTGATTGTTTATCCGATACACCCCAGTTCCAGACGTGAACAGTTGATGCTCACACAATTGCTGCGGGTGATCTCCTCTGTGCTTAAAAACTGATCTTGAAAAACGAACTACTACTCAGCCGATTGCTCACAGTAATGTATCACCTCTTCATTCACGAAGCGCAAAAAATCATTGTGCTGCTTTTTTGTGATCATGTTGGGATAACTCAAAATCAGCAGTTCCTGGGGCTCTGCCTCAAGTCGATAAGGAAGATGCACGAAACGGTAGGGGGTGAGTGCGAAGCCTGCCCGCTCGTAAAACTGGAGCCGGCGAACCGATAGTTCATTCACTAGCGGATCAATCTCCAGGATGATGGTGTGATCCGAGTCGCGCAGATAACGCAGTATCTCAGATCCATATCCCTGACCCCGGAGCCGCGGGGGGACTGCCAGATGCTCCAGGTAACGGTACGAATCCCACTCCCAAAAGAACATCAGTCCGATTAACTCCCCACCTTCCCACGCGGACAACGGGAAAAAGCGATCGTCACCGCAAGCGCGCAGATGATCATCCCTCTTTCGCCGTTCCGCTACAGGAAAACTCTCCTCATATAATTTCCAAACACTGTTTCCGCTGGCTGTATCGGTGGGCTCGATCCGCAAGTATTCCATTAATTGGCTTCTTTAAAAGTAAGTATGTAAATTTATGCTGCAAAGAGACCCTTATTCTTTCAAAAAGCACTTAAACGGGTTGTCTAAAGCCAAAGGCTGGGTGATTCAAATCTCACAGGTGCCATCTGCGCTGCACGATTTACCTGTGGTAATCTCCAGCTCTTTTTCTTTTTCCGTGCGGTTCTTCCAGTCGTCGTAAGCCTTATTCAAAACCTTCACAAACAGATCCACCGGCTCGGAACCAATGATAGCCTGCCGCCTGTCCATCAGAAAAGTCGGTACGGTATCGAACCCCAGGTTGGCAGCCTCCTGCATATCCTGTATGATCTCGTACCTGAAATCATCGCTTTCGAGCATCCGGCGGATCTCCTCTTCTTCCAAACCGGATTCACGACCGATTGACACGAGCAGTTCCCCGTCGCTGTAGTCTTTGCCTTCCTCAAAATATGCTTTGCCGAGTTTCCCGACCACCACAGAATCCAACCCCTTTGTTGCTGCCAGCTTAATCAGCCGGTGTGCATCGCGTGTGTTGGCAGCAATGGAATTGGGAAGGTTGAACGGTACGCCCACATGATCGGCCAGCTTCCTGATGTTGTCAAACATGCTATCAATTGCTTCCTCAGGGTATCCGACGATGTTTACCATGTATTCTTTCACCGGATAACCCTGTCCTTTATCGGGCAGGTTGGGGTTCAGCTGAAACGCTTTCCACTCCAGCTCCACTTCATCGGCATGTGCGAACTGCTGAAGCGCCTTTTCATAATGTATCTTGCCGATATAGCAATAGGGACACATGATATCGGTCCATACCTCTATCTTCATTTTCCTGTTATGATTCATTTACTTTTTCCTCCACTTTCATGACAATCTGCTGCTTCTCACTGTCGAAATCCACCAGGATGGTTTCTCCCTCTTTCATGCCGGAACGCAGGATCTGTTCAGCCATTTCATCTTCGATATATTTCTGTATGGCTCTCTTGAGCGGGCGGGCTCCAAACTGGACATCGTAGCCCTTGTTGGCAATAAACTCTTTTGCAGGTTCGGTAAGCTCAACCTTGTAACCCAGATCGCCAATCCTTTTGTAAAGTCCTTGCAACTCCAGATCAATGATCTTGTAGATTGACTCGCGACTCAGCTGGTCGAACATCACGATGTCGTCCACCCTGTTCAGAAACTCGGGTGCGAACGCCTTGTTCAACGCTTTCTGGATCACGCTGCGCGAATATTCGGTATCACTCACACTATTGTTGGTGTTGAACCCGATACCGCGACCGAAATCTTTCAGCTGTCGTGTGCCGATGTTCGAGGTCATGATCAGGATGGTATTCTTAAAATCGATCTTACGCCCGAGACTGTCCGTGATATGTCCTTCATCCAGGATCTGCAGCAGGATATTGAACACATCGGGATGTGCTTTCTCAATCTCATCGAGCAGCACCACCGAGTAGGGGCGACGGCGTACCTTCTCTGTGAGCAGTCCCCCCTCTTCATAACCTACATAACCCGGAGGGGCTCCCACCAGACGGGATACATTGAACTTCTCCATATATTCGCTCATGTCAACACGAATCAGGTTCTCCGGGGAGTCGAACAGGAACTCGGCCAGCTTCTTGGCCAGATGTGTCTTACCCACACCAGTGGGTCCCAGGAACATGAAAGTGCCGATTGGCTTGTTGGGATCTTTCAACCCCACACGATTGCGTTGGATCGCTTTCACGATCTTATCCACCGCCTCATCCTGGCCAATCACTTTCTCCTTCAGCTTCTGCCGCATCTCCAGTAACCGTTGTCCCTCGGCCTGTGCAATGCGTTGCACCGGGACACCGGAGATCATCGCTACCACTTCGGCAATCATCTCCTCATCCACCAACTCGGGTTTCTCTTTGATCTCTTTCTGCCAACGCTCCTCTTCTGCTTCCAGTGCCAGCAGCAGTTGACGCTGTTTGTCGCGATAGCTTGCCGCCAGCTCATATTTCTGTGCTTTTACCGCGTCGGTCTTCAGCTGTTCCACCTCTTTTAGTTCGGCCTCCAGACGCTCTATGGTCTCCGGGATCACGATGTTGGAGATGTGAACTCTTGCCCCTGCTTCATCCAGGGCATCAATCGCCTTGTCGGGGAAAGTGCGGTCCGACACGTAGCGGTCGGTGAGCTTCACGCATGCCTGCAGTGCCTCGTCGGTGTAACGTACGTTGTGATGCTCCTCATATCGCTCCTTGATGTTACGCAGGATCTGCAGGGTCTCCTCCGGACTGGTGGGGTCAACGATCACTTTCTGGAAGCGTCGCTCCAGCGCTCCATCTTTCTCGATGTTCTTACGATACTCATCGAGCGTGGTGGCTCCAATGCACTGTATCTCCCCACGTGCCAGCGCCGGCTTCAGCATGTTGGCCGCATCGAGTGACCCGGCAGCGCCGCCGGCACCCACGATGGTGTGGATCTCATCGATAAAGAGGATGATGTTGGGGTTCTTCGACAGCTCATTCAGGATCGCCTTGATGCGTTCTTCAAACTGACCGCGATACTTGGTGCCCGCCACGATCGATGCCATGTCGAGCGCGATCACCCGTTTGTCGAACAGCGCCCGTGACACTTTCTTCTGGGTGATGCGCAGCGCCAGGCCATCCACGATGGCCGACTTGCCCACACCAGGGTCACCAATCAGCACGGGGTTGTTTTTCTTACGACGACTGAGGATCTGAGCGATTCGTTCGATCTCTTTCTCGCGCCCCACCACAGGATCGAGTCTGTTCTCCATTGCAGCACGCGTGATGTCGGTGCCGAAATTATCCAAAACAGGAGTATCGGAGGCATTCGCCCTGGAGTGAGGTGAGGTACTTTGTCCCCCGCCGGGGTTGAAGGATGATTTGTCGTTCATATCCTCATCATCGTCGGTGAAGTTTGCTCCTGCTATGGGAGAATCAATTTCATCCAATTCAGAGCCGTTTTCAAGGATGCTTTTCACATAGAGAAAAGCACTGGAGTAGTCCAGCTGAAACTTGGTGAGGATATCATTGATCAGCGTGTTCTTTTCCTTGAGCAGTGCCAGCAGGATATGCTCGGAGTCGGTCTCCTTGCTTTTGGTGAGCCTTGCCTCCAGTATGCTCATTTTTAACGCTTTTTCCGTATTTTTATTGATCACCACTTCACTGGTGCCGTCGTAAGGCTCCTGGATGGTACGTATCTGTGAGTCAATATATTCCTTTAGCATCTGCAGGTCGATGTCGAAATCCTGTAATACCTGTATCGCCAGTCCTTCGCCATCGCGCAGGATGCCCAGCATCAGATGTTCTGGTCCGATGTAATTGTTCTGGAGCCGTCCTGCTTCCTCGCGGCTATATGCCATGATCTCTCTGACCCGTTGAGAAAAATTGTTATCCATTGTCTTTGTTCCTTCCTTCTTTTTACAGCTATATTCATTACAAATATAGAATTATTTTTTGAAACACTCTTCTTGTGAAAAAATAGCGTGTCTGAAATATTAACGTTTCCTGTTGTATGACAAAAACTGTGCCATAGTAGAAAAAGTGACATCACGATATCTCACCGTTATAATTTCTTCCTTTTCAACACGATCCAAACAATCATGGGGGCACCAAAAAGTGCTGTTACGGCGTTGATGGGAAGGGTGCGATTGGCGATGGGAATCTGCGAGATGATGTCGCACAGCAGCATCAGGATGCTGCCCAGCAACAGGGTTGCCGGCAGGATGGTACGGTGGTTGACAGTACCGAAGAAGGCCCTTGCAAAGTGAGGGATAACCACCCCCACAAAGGCAATGGGACCAGTGAATGCTGTTACCGCTCCCGTGATGATTGAGGCGATGGCGATGATCCAAAGACGTGTCAGTCGGATATTCAACCCGCCACTCACCGCATAATGTTCACCCAACAGCAGGCTGTTCAATGCTTTCACCAGTGTGAAACAGATCAGCACACCTGTCAGAAAAAGGGAGATCAGTAACGGCATCCTCTGCCAGGTCACTCCCCCTAAGCTGCCGAAGGTCCAGGTGACAAACAGCTTGAGTGAATCGGGGTCGGCAAAGCTCTGCAGGATGGTCACCAGCGCGCTGGCTACGTAACCAAAGATCATTCCCAGCACCAGGATGGTGATGGAGTCTTTGATGCGTGCCGAGACGCTGAGGATCAGCAGCATCACACCGGCAGCACCCGCCACGGCAGCAATCACAGGAGCCATGCTGCCCAGTGCGGAAAGAAAAGGATAGACCGCTGTGCCGCTCAGCATGGTAAGCAGTGCCACACCCAGTCCCGCACCGGCACTCACCCCCAGCACATCCGGTCCGGCCAGCGGATTGCGGAAAAGTGTTTGCATCAATAAGCCGGAGAGAGAGAGAGCAGCGCCGGCGATGACCGCGGTGATCGCTTTCGGCAGACGGTAGTTACGGATGATCTCCAGGCTGATCGGATCATCCGAACGACCCAGCAGCGCTTGCCAGGCCTCCTCAATCGGGATGGATGCATTGCCGGTGAAGATGTCGGTGATGAACATCGCAACAAACAGCAGCAACAAGAGCAGGAATATGACTGGTTTGTTATTCACGGAAAGGCTCCTTCTCAAGCGGTTTGATATAGGTGAATGAATAGTCTGGCAGGACTTCGGGATAGACCGCCTTTATCAGGTCGGAGAGCATCAGGTCGGGATGTGCAACCGCACTCTCGAAGTAATCATTTCCCCCGGCCGGTGTGGTTCGGTTGTGGTTGTTAAACACCTTTCTCCTCTTCACCGCGTTCAACAGGAGATATTTGGCATCTTTCTCTGCCAGTTCGGCATAGCTGTCGGCCTCGCACCCGAACCAGTAATCAGCTCCTGCGAACTGTGTCAGTATCGACTCTATGTCCAGACCAATGCTCCCGCTCTCCCGGTTGTCGCTGTAACGATAAGCCAGGCCGGCATCCCTGAAAAGGGCTGCATTGAAGCTTTTCCCGCCGGGCACGTACCATGTCCCCTGGAAATTATCGCCAGCCAGCACCGAGGGTTGTTGTGGATGAGCGGGAATTTTTTCGCGGACAAAATGATATCGTTGTTCAATGTCAGTAAAGAGCGAGTCGGCCTGTTTCTCTCTGTTGAAAAAGGCAGCGATCATCCTGATCCACTCTGCCCTTGCCAGTGGTTCATTTTCCATCCATTCCAGTGAGTAGATGACCGGTATACCCGCATGAGTGAGTCGCTCACTGTAACTGTCTATCTGCGCGTAGGCTGAGTTGATCACTGCTTCGGGGTTCACGCTTATCATTTTCTCCAGGTTGGGCTGAAAAGGGTCCCCCATGTCGCGGATCTCTCCTTTTTTCATTTTCTCCAATATTTGGGGATTGTAGATGCGGTATCCGTCTGTGACCCCTTTAATGGCATTCGTTTCACCTAACAGTGAGAGGAACTCAAAGTAGGAGAAGCTGTTCACCACCAGTGAGCGGATTGGGATTTGCAGGGTGATCCCATCGGCAGGGAGAATCTCCGGCAGGATGGGGTAGAGGTAATAGATGGCGTAGGGTTCATCTCCTTTCGACCATGGGTTGAGAATGGTCACCCTGGTATGATCCTCTGCCCGATCTATCCGGAACCCTTTTGCATGGTGCAGTTCCACGTGGATGTAACGGTCGGCAGGAGCAACATGTTGTTCCCCTTTTTTCCCGGAATGACAACCCCATAAAAACAAAAAGAGAATGATTGTGAGCAGTAAATGGCCTGGATTATTCATTCCTGGGAACATGAATCTTCTTTTTGTTTGGTTTGTTTGGTTTTTTTGGTTTGTATCCCGGGATCGATACCTTCCTGGCTTTTATACGGGTGGTGACGCGGGGTTCAGCTTTCGATCCCTTCACATACTCATGGCGATACATGTTGAAGAAGAGGATGAAGAGTGAAAGCAGTAACGGGCCGAAAATAATTCCCCAAAAACCGAACATCGGAATGCCTATCAATACGCCGAAGACGGTGATCAGCGGATGGATATCCGCCAGCTTTTTCTGTAGCAGGAAACGGGCCACATTGTCCACTCCACCAATGATGATCAAGCCATAGATAGCCAAAGCGACACCGTTCACAATGTCGCCGCCAATGAGCAGGCTGATGCTGATAGGTACCCAGACAATCATCGTCCCCACCAGGGGCAGGATAGTGGCAAAAGCAGTAAGGATCGCGTAAAGTAGTGCACTTTCCACGCCGAATATGAGATAGCCCAGGTAGGCGAAAAGACCCTGGATAATCGCCATCAGTGGGATGCCGATGGCATTGGCCTGGATGATGAGACGGGTCTCTTCGGCCAGAATTTGCTTGTTTTCCTCTTTGAAAGGCAGAATTTCCCGGATCGACTTCTCAAACTCATCATTACTGTAGAGCATATAATACAATACGAACAGGATGACGATGACGTTGATCACGAAAGAGTAGATGCTGTTACCCAGAATTTGCAGTAAATCGGTGCCTAATTTGGGAAGTCCTGACAGGTTCCCCGGAGTGAAGAGGTTGAAACCCAACCGCTCCTCCAGCGAGAGGATGAATGCGTTCACGTTATCGAGAATCGCCTGCGGATCAATGGTAATCCCTGAAAAGGTGTCAATCACCAGGAGTGTCAATCCTGTGAGCGGAATCAATATGAAGATCAATACCTCCAGCATAATTATCAGCGCACCGAGTGATTTATGCAATCGATATTTCTGTGTCAGCGATCGCTGCTGACCGCTGACAATCACATAGAGCGTTGCGGCCCCTAGAAAGCCACTCATGTAGGGGCGGGCGTACCTGAAGATAATCAGACCCAGCAGAATCAGTGTCCCTACCAGGATATATTTGAAGCGCAGGTTGTTACGTTCTTTTTCTCCCTGTTCAATCATAGGTGATGTTTTGTGTTGGGAAGTTATTGAAAATCCTCTGGTTTGGCAAACCCTCCCTCAATCAGTGCCTCTTTGGCCCGATCGTAATCAGATTGTTTCACCTGCATCTCAATATCTCCCAGGGTGTAGGCCAGCCGGTTGGATATCATGTTCTTCATGTAGATCTCTATTCCTCTCATCTCCATAAATGTCTGGACGATGGTGGCATCAGCCGGGAAATTGAATGTCTTTACAGTGACAAAACTGTCTTCTTTCATATGGGTTCTATATTACTGGTGTAAAATTACGTTTTTTTTTAGATTATCTACATCCTGACCATTATTTTTGGCTATTTTTGATCGATCAATCAAAAAGCAAAAAAAGAGTTGTTATGTCAAAAATTGCACTTATTACCGGCGCTACTGCCGGTATCGGCGAAGCCACCGCTTTTAAGCTGGCTGGAGAGGGTATGGACCTGATCATTACCGGACGTCGTGAAGCACGCCTGCTTCAACTGAAAAACAAACTGGAACAGTTAAATGTTCGGGTGCATCCGCTCTGTTTTGATGTGCGTGATGAGCAGGCGGTAAAGGAAGCGCTGGGTTCCCTGCCTGAGGAGTGGCAAGAAATCGATATACTGGTTAACAATGCCGGACTGGCTGCCGGCATGAATGCCCTGCATGAAGGGGATAGCGACGACTGGAACCGGATGATCGATACCAATGTGAAAGGGTTACTCTATGTCACTCGTGCCGTGACGCCCGGCATGGTGGCCCGTGGAAGAGGCCAGATCATCAACATCGGATCAATTGCCGGCAAGGAGGTCTATCCCAATGGGAATGTCTATTGTGCCACCAAACATGCAGTGGATGCCCTCACCAAGGGGATGCGCATCGATCTGCTTCCCCATGGTATAAGGGTGACACAGATTTGCCCCGGGGCGGTGGAGACTGAGTTTTCCCTGGTACGCTTTCATGGAGATGCAGAACGTGCAGGCAAGGTGTACGAGGGTTTTGAAAATCTGGTTGCCGACGATATCGCCGAGTGCATCCATTTTGTTGTCACCCGCCCCCCGCATGTGAACATCAACGACATGGTGGTAATGCCCACGGCTCAGGCAACAGCTACACTTTTTCACAAAGTATAAAAAGGACCAATAAAAATCGTTTCAAAATGAGAATCCCTAATCTGTTATACATCTTATTATTGTTAATGACCACAACGATGATACAATCACAGGAGAAGATCACTTTTCAGACTCCTCCCAGGGAGATCCTGGAGCTGGTGGATATTGAAAGAGCACCCACCGTGGATATGGACAGCCGGAAAGAGCAGATGCTGTTCTATTACCGCAACAACTTTAAATCGCTTGCAGAACTAAATCAGCCGGAGTTGCGGTTGGGGGGTCTGCGCATCAATCCCGATGCCAGTATATCGAGTACAATTACCTACTACAATGATATTCGTTACAAAAAAACATTTGAGAAAGAGTTGCACGTGATAGCCGGGCTGCCGGCTGATGCCCGTATGACCTATTTCTCTTTTTCGCCCGATGAGACAAAGCTGGCATTCACCCATACAACCGATCAAGGGGTTGAGCTCTGGGTGGCTGACCTCACTGAGCTCACCGCACACAGGATCACGGAGCCCACTCTCAATGCCAATGTGGGTATGCCTTACTGCTGGTTTCCTGGCAGCTCATCTCTTCTGGTGAGAATGGTGCCTGCCGATCGCGCTCCTCTGATCGACACGGAAAAAGCACTGCCCGAGGGACCTATTGTCTCGGTAAGCGATGGGCAGATCTCTCAGAACCGAACCTACCAGGATCTACTGAAAAACCCGCTCGACGAAATTAACTTCGAGAGACTGATCTCCTCGGAGCTCTATCGGGTGAATCTCAACGGAACAATGGAGCAATGGAAAGAGGCCGGGATGTATATCGATCAGGAGTTCTCGCCCGGTGGCGATTACCTGCTGCTGACAACACTGGAGCATCCTTTCTCCTACCTGGTGCCCTGGTACAGCTTTCCGAACCGTACCGATCTCTATCATGCCGATGGAAGGTTTCTGATGAACTTCAGCCGGCAGCCACTGCTCGACAACCTGCCGGTGGGATTCATGGCTACCTGGCAGGGGAAGCGTAACATCCACTGGCGGGCCGACAAACCGGCCACACTGGCCTGGGTGGAAGCACTCGACAAGGGTGATCCGGAGGTGGAGGTGCCATACCGCGATGAGCTGTTCGAGCTGGAAGCTCCTTTTACCGGTAATCCCCGCTCACTGGTGAAGACCATTCAACGCTTTGCCGGGGTGATCTGGGGAAACGACCATTATGCAGTGGTGAACGACCGCTGGTGGAACAGCCGCAACAGCAAAACCTATCTCTTTAATCCCTCCAATAACAACAGTGAACCACAAATACTGACCGACCGCAATTACCAGGATGCATATAGTCACCCGGGAACTTTTCAGACTGAGAGAAACGATTTGGGAAGCTATACATTAAAGATTGATGGCACCACTGCCTACCTCTTTGGGGAGGGTTTCACCCCTGAGGGTCAGTTTCCTTTTATTGATGCACTCGATTTGAAAACACTCAGAAAAAAACGGATCTACCAGTCGGAGGTCAAGGGTAAGGCTGAAACACTGATCGCTTTTATTGACAGCAGGAAAGGAAGTGTGATCACCTGTCTGGAATCACCTACTGAATATCCAAACTATTACATCCGGGAGATCAGGCGAAAAAAAGAGCCGGTAGCCCTGACGGCCTTTGAAAATCCTTTCAAAAGCATGGAAGGCGTGTACAAGGAGGTGATCAGCTACCAACGTGCCGATGGTGTCTCACTTACCGGTACGCTCTATCTGCCTGCAGGCTACGACAGAGAGAAGAAAGAGAAGCTACCCATGATCATGTGGGCCTACCCCACCGAATATAAAGATAAGAACAGTGCGGGGCAGAATACCACAAACCCCTACAGCTTTACCTATCTCTCCTATGGTAACCCCATCTACTGGGTAACCCGTGGCTACGCGGTGCTCGACGATGCCGCTTTTCCCATCGTGGGGGAAGGTGACGAGGAACCTAACGATAGCTTTGTTGAACAGCTGGTGGCAAATGCCAAAGCAGCAATCGATGCTGTAGATGCGCTTGGCTACATTGACCGCGACAGGGTGGCAGTGGGAGGTCACTCCTACGGTGCCTTTATGACCGCCAACCTGCTTACCCACTCAGACCTCTTTGCCGCCGGTATTGCCCGCAGCGGCGCCTACAATCGTACACTGACCCCTTTCGGCTTTCAGAGTGAAGAACGAAACTACTGGGATGCACCGCAGGTGTACCAATCGATGTCTCCCTTTATGCACGCGAACAAGATGAAAACACCCCTGTTGATTGTACATGGGGAGGCAGACAACAATTCCGGTACACACACCATGCAGAGTGAGCGTTACTTCCAGGCACTGAAGAGTTTTGGGGCGCCGGTGCGGCTGGTGATCCTGCCAATGGAGAGCCATGGATATGTTGCCAGGGAGAACATTCTTCATCTCTTGTGGGAACAGGATCAGTGGCTGGAGAGATATGTGAAGAACCGAAAAAAAGAGTGAGCAGCATGAAAGACTGAAAATTTGTCAGTCAATCTGTCAGAGTCGCCCTGCGAATTGTTTTTTTTGATCTCTTTCTGTCAAAACAAATTTTTGGCACAGATTTCGCTGTTGTGCTGATGTCAATTTGATCCATAAAAAGTAAAATAGTAACATCAATTTTAGTAGTATGAACATTAAACCATTGGCAGACAGAGTGCTGGTTAAACCGGCCGCTGCAGAAGAGAAAACAGTCAGCGGGATCATCATTCCCGATACCGCAAAGGAAAAACCCCTGAGAGGCGAAGTGATCGCCGTAGGTAAAGGTACAAAAGATGAAGAGATGGTCGTGAAGCAAGGCGACGAGGTACTTTATGGGAAATATGCAGGTACTGAAATTGAGATCGACGGTGTGCAACACCTGATCATGCGCCAGTCTGATATTTTGGCAATTCTTTCTTAGAGATTGAGAGAGATGGATGAAGATTCAAATATCAGTCTGTTTCGATCAAAAAAAAAACAACTACAACAATTAACAACATTACAATATGGCAAAAGAGATTAAGTTTGATATGGATGCCCGTGACCTTCTCAAGAAGGGGGTAGATGAGCTGGCAAATGCAGTGAAAGTGACACTGGGTCCCAAGGGACGTAACGTGATTCTTGACAAGAAGTATGGTGCACCCCAGATCACCAAGGATGGTGTGACCGTGGCAAAGGAGATTGAGCTGGAAGATGGATTCCAGAACATGGGTGCCCAACTGGTCAAGGAGGTGGCCTCAAAAACCAACGACGATGCCGGTGATGGTACCACAACCGCTACCGTACTGGCTCAGTCAATCATTGGCGTGGGATTGAAAAATGTGACTGCCGGTGCCAACCCGATGGACCTCAAGCGGGGTATCGATAAAGCTGTGACCAAAGTGGTTGAGAGCATCAAAGAACAGGCCGTAGAGGTGGGTGATGATTTGAAAAAGATCGAGAATGTGGCCAAGATCTCGGCAAACGGCGACGAAACCATTGGTAAGCTGATTGCAGAAGCAATGCAAAAAGTGAGCAAGGAGGGTGTGATCACCGTGGAGGAATCGAAAGGTACCGATACCTATGTAGATGTGGTAGAAGGGATGCAGTTTGACCGCGGTTACATCTCTCCCTATTTCGTGACCGACACCGAAGCAATGGAGGTGGATTTCGAGAACCCACTCATCCTGATCCACGACAAGAAGATCTCTGCCATAAAGGATCTCCTGCCCATTCTGGAAAAAGGAATTCAAACGGGTAAGCCGCTGTTGATCATCGCCGAGGATATCGACTCGGAAGCACTCACCACCCTGGTGGTAAACCGGCTGCGCGGATCGTTGAAGGTGGCTGCAGTAAAAGCTCCTGGCTTTGGTGACCGCAGAAAAGAGATGCTCGAGGATATCGCAATCCTTACCGGTGGGGTAGTGATCGCGGAAGAGAAAGGTCTCACGCTGGAAAATGCCACCCTCGATATGCTGGGTAGCGCTGAGAAGGTAACCATCGACAAGGATACCACTACTATCGTGAACGGTGTGGGTAAGAAAGAGGCCATCGATAGCCGTATCGGACAGATCCGTGCCCAGATCGAGAAAACCACTTCCGACTATGACCGCGAGAAACTTCAGGAACGACTTGCCAAACTGGCAGGTGGCGTGGCAGTACTTTATGTAGGTGCTGCCTCCGAAGTGGAGATGAAAGAGAAGAAAGACCGCGTACAGGATGCCTTGTCAGCAACCCGTGCTGCCGTGGAAGAAGGAATCGTGCCCGGAGGAGGCGTTGCCTACATTCGTGCCATCGATGCCATCGACGGAATGAAGGGTGACAACGAAGACGAAACCACCGGCATCGAAATCGTGAAACGTGCCATTGAAGAACCTCTTCGTCAGATTGTGGTTAACAGTGGTAAAGAAGGTGCCGTGGTGGTACAGAAAATACGCGAGGGGAAAGCCGATTACGGGTACAATGCCCGCACCGATCAATATGAAAACCTGTATGAAACAGGCGTGATTGATCCTGCCAAGGTAGCTCGTGTAGCATTGGAAAATGCCGCTTCTATTGCCGGTATGTTCCTCACCACCGAGTGTGTGATCACCGACAAGAAAGAGGAGAACCCCGCTCCACAAATGCCGGCAGGCGGCGGAATGGGCGGCATGATGTAATGACCGCTTCACGTCGATAAATAAAATTAATACATCATAAAGCGTATAACTGACAATGAAAATTGGAAAGTTATGCGCTTTTTCTTTTAAAAAAATAGGTTAAATGACCCTTTTCTTTCACTTTGATTTCAGAAAGGCTCAATTTGTGATAGTTTGATTTTAAACACGTAATAATCAATTCAAACGTGTGCATAGTCATAGGTGCAAACGTAACAGAAAAGTAACAAAGATTTGATAAATATATGCTACTTTTGTACAGATTTTAAAGCACTAACTTTTTCTCGTTTACCTTGCAAATGGTAAAAGGAAACGAAGGGTGGAGTTGCCGTTTTGGCGTGACGAAAACGTTTTTATATACAATTTAAACTTAAACATTGAATTTATGGTAAAAAGATTGAGGTTTTTGACAGTAGCTCTTTTTGTGATGCTCGCTGCTGTGATGCAAGCTCAGGTAACCAATTCCAGTATGAGTGGACGCGTTACCGATGTGGATGGTCCCGTGATCGGGGCAACGGTGATTGCGACACACGAACCTTCAGGAACAACTTATGGTACTGTAACCAACATGGAGGGCCGATTCAACCTGAACGGTATGCGTGTGGGTGGCCCTTATACGGTAGAAATTTCATACATTGGGTATGGTACAAGCACAACAAACAACATTACGTTGAGTCTGGGTGAAAACTATGTATTGAATGTTGTACTCTCGGAAGAATCAAAAACATTGGATGAAGTGGTAGTTACGGCTACTCGCACCAAATTTTCTAATGAGAAAACTGGCGCGGTGACGAATATCACGAACAGCCAGATAGCTAATTTGCCTACCGTAAGCCGTAGCATTATTGACGTTACCCGTCTTTCACCTTATGGAGGAAATGACATGAGCTTTGCTGGCACAGATGGCCGTACCGCCAACTTTACTGTGGATGGAGCTAATTTCAACAATAACTTCGGTCTGAGTGACGCTCTTCCCGGTGGAGGCAACCCCATTTCTATTGAAGCCATCGAAGAATTGCAGGTTGTAATCGCTCCATACGATGTTCGTCAAACGAACTTTATTGGTGGTGGTGTAAACGCGATTACAAAATCAGGTACCAATACCTTCAAAGCCAGCGCTTACGTTTATCACCGGAATGAAAACTTACGCGGTGATGCGGTTAAAGGTCAACAAATCCAGGGAGCGCGTGAAAAAGACCGTAATACAACCTATGGTTTCACTTTAGGTGGTCCAATTATCAAAAACAAATTGTTCTTCTTCGTAAACGGTGAAATGGCCCAAACACCCACCATCGTCAACCGTTGGAGACCTTCAACAGATGGTGTTGCTGATCCGGACAATTTCATCTCCCGCACAACAGAAAGCGATCTGAAGAGGGTTTCTGATTTTGTGAGAAGTGAATATGGTTATGAAACGGGATCTTACACGGATTTCCCGGCAGACGAAAGCAATACCAAGCTGCTGGCTCGTTTGGATTGGAATATCACGAACAAACATCGTCTGGCTTTGCGTTACAACTACACGATGAATACTTCCTGGAGAGCTCCCAATGCTACATCAATGGACGGGGGTACCCGTATGTCGGAGGCAAGAATGTCACAAGCTTCCATGTCATTTGCAAACTCGATGTATTCGATGGACAACCTCGTTCATTCATTCTCTTTTGATTTGAACAGCCGTTTAGCGAATAACTTATCCAACCAATTCCTGGCAACATTCTCAAAGCTTGACGATATCCGCGGAACGAATTCAACAGAATTCCCTTTCATCGACATTTTGAAAGATGGACAAGCCTATATGTCTTTGGGGTATGAGCTTTTCACCTGGAACAACGGTGTTCACAACAATGTATGGAACATTAAGGATGAGTTGACATACTATTTAGGTAATCACAAAGTTGTAGGAGGTGTAGCATACGAATATAAGATGGCAGATAATGCTTATATGCGAAACGGTACCGGCTACTATCGCTACACAAGTCTTGATGACTTCTTAAACGGAGGAGTTCCTGAAATTGTAAACCTTACTTATGGTTACGATGGCGAGAGCAATCCTGCAGCACGCGTGAGAACGAACAAAATCGGTATATACGCTCAGGATGATTGGAGTGTGAGTGAAAAATTCAAACTTTCGTATGGACTTCGTATCGATGGACTGTTCTTCAACAATAATGACCTGATGACGAACAAAGCGATCTACGAAATTGATTATTTCGGTCGTCATATTGACACTGGTAAATGGCCTTCAACAAACATCATATTCTCTCCCCGTGTAGGATTTGTCTGGGATACATTTGGAGATAAGAGCCTGAAAGTTCGCGGTGGTACAGGGCTTTTCTCAGGTAATCTACCCCTTGTATTTTTCACCAATATGCCTACCAATGGTGGAATGGTGCAGTATCAGGCACAAATCAATGCAAATGAAGCAGCAAAGAGAGGTTTCACGATGGATGAATTTGCAGGTGGTCTTGTAACTGATGCCAACGGAAAAGCCAATATCTCTGCCCTTTATAATAAATTAGCGTCATTGGGATATCCTACAACCATTTCACCCGAAGACGGGACCGTTCCTTCGTCAATTGCGGGCGTGGACCAAAATTTTAAAATGCCACAAGTATGGAAAACCTCGCTTGCTGTTGACTATGCATTCCCGACACCTTTCCCGTCCTCTGTAACGGTAGAAGGAATCTTCAACAAAACCATCAACGGTGTTTCGATGTCCGACTGGAGTATTCCCAATGTAGGTGGTTTTGCTCGTTTCAACGGTGTTGACAATCGTCCCATTTATCCCGATGGTTATCGTATCGCCACAAAGGCATTTGTGTTGGAGAACACAAGCCGCGGCTATGGTTGGTCAGGTAACATCACTTTCAATGCTCAACCAACAGAATGGATGAGCTTGATGGCTGCCTATACACACATGGTCGCTAAAGATGTAACCGGTATGCCCGGATCGAATGCTGAATCTGCATTTACCTATGTTCCTACTGTGGAAGGTCCGAACCACATTAAGTTGCACAATTCTCAATACAACACACCCGATCGTATTGTGGCTTCGCTGACTACACACGACAAGAGCGGCAATCACTATAGTTTTATCTATGAAGGATGGCGCGGTGGAGCAAACTACTCATATATGACGGTAAACGATATCAATAGTGATGGTTACAACTACGATGCAATCTATGTGCCCACTGACGATGAAGTGGCAGAAAATCAATTCCGCTTTGTGTCTGAAGACGACAAAACGCGTTTTATGGACTATGTTCATGCCAATGATTATTTGAAAAACCAGCAAGGCGACTATGCAGAGCCCTATAGCGTTTACTCTCCCTGGGTACATCGCATCGACTTTAGCTACAAACACGATTTTGTTGTAAATACAAGCAAAGATACACATAAACTGCAACTTAGCTTTGATATTAAAAACGTGATGAACCTCTTCAATTCCGATTGGGGTGTGGCTAAATATCTGAATCCGGAAATTGGTTCGGAAGCGCGTATCCTCAGGTATGAAGGTGTGGATGCCGAGGGTGTGGCTACATTCTCTACACCCGCTTCCATCAATGGAGATACCAAAACATTCACGCCAAGCTACTCTTTGGGCCAGTGCTGGTATGCTTCAATTGGGATCAAGTATATTTTCAACTAATTAAAATTTAAAGGAAATGAAATTAAAATATTTATTCCCGTTATTCATCGCGACAGTTGCCCTGATAACAAGTTGTACCGATGAAGACTCTGTGACGTTGCTTGATGAGATTCAGGTATCATCGTCATACGTGTCTCTTCCCGAGGGAGGTGGTTCTGCAACCATTACTGTAACGGCTCAGGATAGCTGGACGGCAGAGAAAGTTATGACCGAGAAAGACTCGGTTAAATGGCTGACGATCTCTTCAATGGCAGGAAGTGCCGGCGAGACCGAACTTACATTTTCTGCTCCATCTACCTTAGATGGTCGCACTGCAGAGGTTTTGCTTCACTGTGCTGGCAAAACGCAGAGAATTAACATTATCCAGGGTTTGCCAAAAATTTCAGAAGCTACGGTCGAAGATGTAAAGGCAGGTCCTGACGGAAAAACTTTCCGCGTTACGGGTGTTTGCACTTCAATATCCAATACTGAATATGGCAACTGGTATTTGACGGATGAAACAGGTACTATCTATATCTATGGCACGCTTGACGCGAAGGGTTCAGAGAAAAACTTTTTAAGCTGGGGACTTGAAGTGGGGGATGAAGTAACTGTTCAAGGACCGAAACTCACATACGGTTCAACCATTGAATTGGTCAATGTAACGGTTATCAAAATCAACAAATCACTGGTAAAAGTGGATTCTGTTGAAAACGAAGTGCTTCCTGTTGAAGGAGGTGAATTTACAGCATACCTTACTTGCAAAGGGCAAGGCGTATCAGTAGAGATCCCCGAAGATGCCAAGTCCTGGTTGTCCATTTCGTCTATCGAATCGGCAGGCGAAGAGGTAGTTGTGAAATTCAAGGCTGCTGCCAATGCCGGCGGAGATCGCGGCACTACCATCACATTCCGCACCACCGACGGGTCTAAAAACTATACTACACAAGCAACGCTCAGTCAAAAAGGGGCGATTGTGAAAGCAACTGTTGCAGAGTTTCTTGCAGCTGAAGTTGGTGACACGCAATATCGTTTGTCAGGTGTGATCACCAATATAACCAATACTACATATGGTAATTTATACTTGAGAGATTTCTCCGGCGAAACGTATGTGTATGGTATTCAGGATTTCCAGGACAAAGGGTTGAAAGTGGGTGACATCATCACCATTGTTGGCAAACGTGCGGCATTTAATGGTACTCCTCAAGTGGGTTCTGCCGTTTTGGAAAGCGTGATTCCTGTAACTGCTGCTACCATTGCCGAGGTGCTGACCAAACCTGATTCCAGCCAGGATTACTATATGGTGACCGGTGAAATTACAGAAGTTGTACATGAGGCATACGGTCGTCTTTATCTGAAAGACGGCGACAGTAATATTTATGTGTATGGCTGTTCTCCGGGTTGGGGTGCAACCGGAGATGCCAGAAATAACCTGTTGGCCACCAAGGGTATCAAGGTTGGAGACACACTGACCGTTATTGCAACGAAGGGCTCTTATCAAGGAGTAGCTCAACTTGCAAATGGGTTTTATTTCAGCCACGAAAGTGCAGAATAAATAACCGGAACCCAGATACTATAAGCAAAGTAACACACAGCGTAAGTTGTGTGCATGATTGGGAGTTTCTCAAAAATGCGGGGTTGTGTTGAAAATCACAACCCCGTTTCTTTTTTGAGAATTTTATTTGTCGGCGTGAGCTGAAATCAATACCTTTGATAAATTTTATAGAAAATGAGAAGTTTGCAAATTCCCCTGCTTGATCTGTCAGCTATTGAGCCTGTTACTTCCAGAATTAAGGAGCTGCTTCGCTCTGGAGTAGGGGCACCGATCGATCAGCTAAACTGGCCGGAAGCATTTCCGAAGTCATTACCTGTTACCGTGAGTGCAGCACATGACGGGGAAAGACTCTTTCTCTGTTACGGCGTGAAGGGAGAACAAATACGGGCTGTCAACACCCGGGATTTTGATCCTGTATGGCAGGACAGTTGCGTGGAGTTTTTTATGCAACGTGAGGGTGAAGATACCTACCGGAATTTTGAATGCAATGCTCTGGGAGCATTGCTGGCTGCCCACCGTGAATCGAGGGCGTTGTTCCGGCACCTAACCGATGAGGTCTCATCGATTTTTCGATACAGTATGATTCACCACCGATACGAGGGTGACCGGCAGCTAACCGACTGGCAGCTGTACCTTGAAATCCCGAAAGCAGCTATGGGTTTTGCACCGGACGAGCCTCTCTCCGGACAGCTGGTCCGGGCAAATTTTTACAAGTGCGGCGATGAAACGGTTGAGCCACATTATATCAGCTGGAGTCCAATCGATCTGCCCACTCCCGATTTCCATGCTCCACGCTTTTTCGGATTGCTGGAGCTGGAGTAGCCAATTGAACGAATTAAAATCAAAACAGAGATAATGGAAGAGAAAAAGAGACTCAATGAGATTGTCACTCATTTTGTGAGGGAGAAAGATCAGCCTCTAACCGAACCTCTGGGAAAAGGGCATATCAATGACTCCTACAGAGTGGTTGCAGGTGATCAGGTGTATGTGCTGCAGCGCATCAATCATCATATCTTCCGGAATGTAGAGCAGCTACAAAACAATATTTTCCGGGTGACCAGTCATATCCGTAAAAAGCTGGAGGAGAAAGCTGTTCCCGATATTGACCGGAGGGTGCTGACACTGCTACCCACACATGACGGAGCGCTCTTTCATCGCGATGACAACGGTGATTACTGGCGCATGATGCTCTTCATCACAGAGAGTAAAAGCTATGATGAGATCAATCCTGAGCTGGCCTATCGTGCCGGGCAGGCTTTTGGCGAGTTTCAGCAGATGCTGGCTGACCTGCCGGGAGAGCCTCTCTTCGAGACCATCCCCAACTTCCACAACATGGAGGCCCGGTTGTACACCTTTCGTGAATCGGTGAAAGCCGACAGGGCAGGACGCCTGGAACAGGTAGCCAGCCTGGTAGCTGAGATTGAGAAGAGGGCTGATGAGATGTGCCTGGCAGAAAAAATGCACCGGGAAGGAATTCTCCCGAAAAGGACCAACCATTGTGATACCAAGGTGAACAACATCCTGTTTGATCAGAATGATGAGGTGCTGTGTGTGGTGGACCTGGATACCGTGATGCCGGGCTATGTGTTGTCCGACTTCGGTGATTTCATTCGTACCGCCGCCAACACCGGTGCCGAAGATGAGAGGAACCTGGAGAATGTGTCAGTTGATCTGAAAATCTTCGAAGGATATGCCAGGGGTTATTTACAAAAAGCATCCTCTTTCCTGACGGAGGTGGAGATCAACCACCTGGCCTACGGGGCAAAGCTGCTGACCTATATGCAGACTGTCCGTTTTTTTACCGATTATCTCGATGGCGATACCTATTATAAGATTGCTTCTCCCGATCACAACCTGATACGCACAAAAGCACAGTTCAAATTGTTGCAGAGTCTCGAGGAGCATTACGATGAGATGCAACGTATCATCAGAGAGATCGCTGGTCGTAGTAGATAAATAATTATCATTAATAAGAGTGTGTAAAGAATTATTTGCTATCTTTGCACCGCTTTATTTTGAGGAGAAACGTGGCAAAGTTCAGTTTGTACAATATTTCCCTGAAAAACCTTTCTTTCGGAGTCCATACCTACGCGTATGAACTTGACCGGAAATTCTTTGAAGCCATCGATGGTGACGAAGTACGGAAAGGAAATGTGAAGGTGGAGGTGAACGTAAAGCGAACCTCATCTACCTTTGAGTTCGATTTTGAACTGAAAGGAGTGGTGCAGGTGCCATGCACACGCTGCCTCGATGATATGGATCAGACGGTGGATTCCCGTAATCGCCTGATCGTGAAATTCGGAAAAGAATATTCTGAAGAGAGCGACGAGATCGTAATTATCCCTGAAGAGGAGGGAGAGATCAACATCGCCTGGTTCCTCTATGAGTTTATCGCATTGACCATTCCGATCAAGCATGTGCACCCAGCCGGTGAATGCAATCGGGCAGTCTCCTCGAAACTGCGTAAACATAGGGCCGTCAGTAAAGATGAGGAGGAGACGGATGAGGATCTGGGAGATGAGGAGGAGCTCACCGATGAGGGGGATACCCAGTCGGGTGATCCCCGTTGGGAGGCCCTGAAAGGGCTCAATTTTGAAGATAATTGATTGATATAAACAGTAAAATGAAACAATAAAATGGCACATCCTAAAAGAAGACAGTCTTCTGCGAGACAAGGTAAAAGAAGGGCACATGATCATGCTAAACTGCCCACCATGGCTATCTGCCCCAACTGCGGTGCATGGCATATCTACCACACGGTATGTGGTGAATGCGGCTACTACAGAGGTAAACTGGCAATTGAAAAAGAGGTGACCGCATAAGAAACCTTAGGCGATAGATGAAGAAACCCTGAAACAACCTGATCGTTTTTCAGGGTTTTTTATTCCGGCAACCCCCATATTTTAAAGAAGATGAGACAACTAAATGCCATAATCACCGGTGTCGCTGCCAGCGTACCGGATTACATTCTCACCAATGATGAGTTATCTACGATGGTCGATACCACCGATGAGTGGATCATGACCCGCGTGGGAATCAAGGAGAGACGTATCCTCAAAGGAACAGGGCAGGGTATCTCTGTACTGGGTACGAAAGCCGTAGCAGAGCTACTGGACAAAACCGGTACAGCGCCCGGTGAGGTGGATGCTTTGATCTTTGCCACCTCCACCCCAGACCATTTCTTCCCCTCAACTGCTTCAATCGTGGCCGAGAACAACCAGATAAAGAATGCTTTTTGCTTCGACATGGAGGTGGCCTGTTCCGGGTTCGTGTATGGGTTGGAGATCTGCAACGGTCTGATCAAGACCGGCAAGTACAGAAAAATCATCCTGGTGGCGGGCGATAAAATGTCGGCGATTACCAACTACACCGACCGTACCACCTGCCCTCTCTTTGGCGATGCTGCCGGTGCGGTATTGATTGAACCCACTGAAGAGGATCTTGGCATCATCGACGCAGAACTGCACGCCGACGGGGTAGGTTATAACCCTCTTCATATGAAAGCCGGTGGGAGCAAGTATCCTGCCAGCCATGAGACAGTGGACAAGAACGAACACACGGTTTACCAGGATGGCAGGGTGGTCTTCAAGTATGCCGTTTCACGGATGGCAGAGGTGTCGGAAAGCGTGATGAAACGGAACAACCTGACGGCCAGCGATGTGGATTGGCTGGTACCGCATCAGGCAAATCTGCGGATTATCGATGCCACCGTGGAGCGTACCGGCATCTCCCGCGACAAAGTGATGATCAACATTGAACGGTATGGCAATACCAGTGCAGGAACCATCCCGCTCTGTCTCTGGGAGTGGGAACCAAAGTTGCGCAAAGGGGATAACATCATCCTTACCGCATTCGGTGCAGGGTTCTCATGGGGTAGCGTTTACCTGAAATGGGGCTACGACGGCAGCAAAGCATCAGAACAAAAATCATGATGGAAGAGAAAAAGCATCGTTCCGGGTTTGTCAATATCGTGGGAAATCCCAACGTGGGAAAATCCACACTGATGAACTGGCTGGTGGGGGAGAAGATCTCGATCATCACCGCCAAGGCACAGACCACCCGCCACCGGATCATCGGCATCGTGAACACACCGGAGTACCAGGTGGTATATTCCGATACACCGGGTGTGTTGCGTCCCAACTACAAGCTGCAGGAGCAGATGCTTAATTTCTCGCTCTCTGCCCTGCAGGATGCCGATGTGTTGCTCTACGTGACCGATGTGGTGGAGAAAGTGGACAAGAATGATGAGTTCCTGTCGAAAGTGCAACAACTGGATCTGCCGCTGCTGCTGTTGATCAACAAAATAGATCTGACCAACCAGGAGAAGCTGGAGCAGTTGGTGTTACATTGGCATTCACTGCTGCCCAAAGCGGAGATCTATCCCATTTCGGTGTTGAACAACTTCAGCGTGGAGGAGGTACAAAAAAGAATCCTCGAGCTGTTACCCGATTCTCCTCCCTATTTCGAGAAAGATGCGCTGACCGACAAGCCGGCCCGTTTCTTCGTGGCGGAGATCATCCGTGAGAAAGCACTTCTGCTCTATCAGAAAGAGATACCCTATGCCATTGAAGTGGTTGTGGAGGAGTTTCTCGAGGCGAAGGATATCATTCGGATCAGGGTGATCATCCTGGTGGAGCGTGATACCCAGAAAGGGATCGTCATCGGTCACAAAGGGGAGTCACTCAAGAAGCTGGGAACCCTGGCCCGTCGTGATATAGAACGTTTCTTCGAGAAGAAAATTTATCTTCAGCTCTATGTGAAAGTGGAGAAAGACTGGCGCAACCGGGATAACCTGCTGCGCACATTCGGCTATAAACTGGATTGATGTGAGGACTTGAGGATTTTGCGAATCCCCACATCCTTACCTCACTCATCAACAAATCAACAACATTATGCAAAACCTTGTAGCGATCGTGGGACGCCCCAACGTGGGAAAATCCACCCTTTTCAACCGACTGACACAGAGCCGCCAGGCCATTGTGACAGAGACCGCTGGCACCACCCGTGACCGTCTGTACGGCAAGGTGAACTGGAACGGGCAGGAGTTTTCACTGATTGATACCGGTGGGTGGGTTGTCAACTCAGATGATGTGATGGAGGAGGAGATCAACAAGCAGGTACGCATTGCCTTGGAGGAGGCGGATGTGATCCTCTTCGTGGTGGATGTGATGAACGGGCTGACCGATCTGGACAGCAGCGTGGCACAGATGCTGCGCCGCTCCGGGAAGCCGGTGGTGGTGGTCTCCAACAAGTCGGACAATTTTGACCTGGGACATCAGGCTGCTGAGTTCTATTCGCTGGGACTGGGTGACCCTTTTAGTGTCTCTGCCATCAACGGCTCTGGCACGGGAGATCTGCTTGACCATATCCTCACCCTTTTTAGCGGAAACAATGAGGATGAGGAACTGGATGACCTGCCCAGGTTCGCGGTGGTGGGTCGACCCAATTCCGGCAAGTCTTCCATCATCAATGCTTTGATTGGTGAGGAACGAAGCATCGTGACCGATATCGCTGGTACCACGCGCGATTCCATCTATATGCGATACAACAAGTTCGGAATGGATTTTTACCTGATCGATACGGCCGGTATCCGCAAGAGAGGAAAGGTGAGTGAAGACCTGGAATACTTCTCGGTAATCCGCTCTATCCGGGTGATCGAGAACGCCGATGTCTGCATCCTGATGCTTGATGCTACCCGTGGTATCGAGAGCCAGGATCTGAACATCTTCTCGCTGATACAAAAGAACCGTAAAGGACTGGTGGTCTTCGTCAACAAGTGGGACCTGGTAGAGGAGAAAGACAACCTGGTGATCAAGACCTTTGAAAATACAATCCGTCAGCGACTGGCACCCTTTACTGACTTCCCCATCATTTTTGGGTCGGCGCTGACCAAACAACGGATCCTGAAAGTGATGGACCTGGCCAAAGAGGTTTACGTGAACAAAAAACGGAGGGTGCCTACCAGTAAGCTGAATGAGGTGTTGTTGCCCATTATCGAGCGTACCCCCCCTCCGGCAAACAAGGGGAAATATATCAAGGTAAAGTACATCACCCAACTGCCCAACACGCAGGTGCCATCGTTTGTCTTTTTCTGCAACCTGCCGCAATGGATCAAGGAGCCCTACAAACGATTTATTGAAAACAGGATGCGTGAGAACTGGGACTTCTCCGGTACACCCATCAACATCTTTTTCAGGGAAAAATAACCTGCCATTTGGGAATCACCGGATGATAATCTCTTCCGGTCCGGTGATTTGTCTGAACCTGCATGATTCACCCTGCCTGAACAATCTGTACCCCGGTTTACGGAATGTTAACAGAACAACAACTCACTTCAACCATTAAAAATAAATCATGAAAACAGATGTTTTCCCAAAAATATTGCGTTAATTTGCAGTAATTGTGAAAAGAAGTGGTTGGTAAAAAACTACTATTGAGTTTTAAAAAACTAAAAAATTGAACAGCAACATTCCATCCTGATGGTTGGGATTTAACGAAGGGACTACTGATGAATACGAAAGACAATCTTGATGAAAAAAAATTAACCGTCGATACAGAGAACAATGAAATGCACCCGGAACCAGATGTGCAGAAACAGGAGTCTGTGGTAGATACCCCTCACGCTGAACAGGTTCAGGACGCGGTTGAACCCGCAAATACCGATGAGACTCCTCTCGAAGATCACCAAGAAGAGAAGATTGATTATCATCTGCAAGATGCAGAGACAGATGAGTCGGAAGAGACCGATAGCGACGAAGATGAGGGCGATGAGGAGTCCGGTGCTGATGATTCGCCTGCTCCCCTGTTCACTATTGAGGAGATCGTGCAAAAATTGCGCGCATTGCTGGAGGAGGAGCGGCCTCAGAGAAAAGAGATCGATGAGTACAAGAACCAGTTCTACCGCTCCCTGCGCAACGAGATTGAGGGACAAAAGCAATCTTTTCTTTCTGCAGGAGGTGAAGAGATCGATTTTGTGGCCAGTGAACCGCCTCTCTTCACCGAGGGGAAGGAGTTGCTGCAGAAGATCAGGGAAAAAAGAGCTGCCATCGCGGCGATGGAGGAGGCTGAGAAGGAGAAAAATGTAGCCCGAAAACTGGCCATCATCGAACAGATCAAATTACTGACTCAGAACCAGGGTCAGGAGGATTTCAACAAGGTTTACCAGGAGTTCAAATCACTCCAGCAGGAGTGGAACGAGATCAGACTGATTCCGCAGGCCCGGGTGAATGAACTCTGGAAATCATACCAGCATTATGTGGAGATCTTCTACGACCTGGTACGAATCAACAATGAGTTCAGGGAGTATGACTTCAAAAAGAATCTGGAACTGAAAACGGAGCTATGTGAAGCTGCAGAGCGACTCAATGAAGAGGCTGATGTGGTCTCTGCTTTCCACCAATTGCAGAACCTGCACCAGGAGTGGCGTGAGATTGGTCCGGTATCCAGAAAGGATAGAGAGGAGATATGGAACCGTTTCAAGGAGGCCTCCACCAGCATCAACAAGAAATATCAGGCTCATTTTGAGGCGCTCAGAAGCAAGGAGGATGAGAATCTCGAACTGAAGACTGCCTTGTGTGAAAAATTGGAGGCGATCGATTACAGTCAGATCAAAACCATCAGGGACTGGAACAACAAAGTGAAAGAGGTGTTGGAGATTCAGTCGCAATGGCGCCAGATAGGATATGTACCCCGTAAGTGGAACACCAAGATATACAAACGCTACCGTGCTGCATGTGATTTCTTTTTCCGGTCGAAAAATGAGTTTTACAAATCACTCCGTAATGAGATGGAGGAGAATCTCCGGAAGAAAACAGCTCTCTGTGAACGTGCTGAAGCGCTGAAAGATAGCCAGGATTGGAAGAAAACAACCCAGGAGATGATTGAGATTCAAAAAGAGTGGAAAAGCATCGGCATCGTACCACACAAGTATGTGGATTCGATCTGGAAACGGTTCATCACCGCCTGTGATTATTTCTTCGAACAGAAAAAGATACATACCTCTTCGCAGTATGAGGAAGAATCCAGAAACCTGGAAGCCAAGAAAAAGATTGTGGAGCAGATCAATCAACTTGATCCCGCTCTCGATGCCGAGGAGGCGGTTGAAACCTTGCGTGGTTTAATGGATGAGTGGTATGCCATCGGTCATGTGCCTTACAAACTGAAAGATCGTGTTTACAGGGAGTTTTACGATGCCACCGAAGCACAGTTCGACCGGCTCAATATCGACAAAGCGGAACGGAAGCTGGAGAGCTTCAAAACCAATATCGCCGATATGAGCCGCTCGGGGAATGCCAAAAGCCAGCTGTTACACGAACGTGAGAAGCTGCTGCGACAGTATGACCGGATGAAAAATGAACTGCAGACCTACGAGAACAACATCGGGTTCCTCTCTATCTCTTCCAAGAAAGGGAATCATCTGGTTGACGACATGAACCAGAAAGTGGAAAGGATCAAGTCTGAACTGCAGCTGATAGTGAAGAAGATCGATGCGCTGGACAAAGAGTTGTAACGGCAGCATCCCGTGAGTAAAATAAAATGACAGCAGCCTTCAATAGCGGTTGCTGTTTTTTTACCTTTCAAACTGAAATTTGGTTATTTTCATGGAAAAACCTAATTTTACCTCACCAATTGCATGAATGATGTAGCACAATGTGACAAATGAAGTCTATCTGACATGAATTATAAACACTAAATTTGAAAGAAAAAAGATGAAACTCAATCGCCTGATCTGGCTACTGGCACTGATTGCCGTGGTTGGATGTACAAACAAACAGAAAGAGGCTCCCGAGGAGCAGACAACCCTCTCGGGACTGAAGAGATCCGACTTTCGGTCGGTAGTGAATGGTGATTCCACCGATCTCTACGTGCTGACCAACGCCAATGGGATGGAGGTGACCCTCACCAACTATGGCGGACGCATCGTCTCCGTGATGGTGCCTGACAGGGAGGGTAACCTGAAGGATG
>WOYT01000058.1 GCA_011620695.1 Proteiniphilum sp. | reverse complement strand
CAGAAGGACAAGGCATTGCATGGGATCGCTATGAAAAAAACAATCTATACGGGATCAAAAGAAAAGATAATTTAGTCATCAGATCCAGATTATCCGCTTTTTAACCACATTGCAGCTTGATCCCGATAGTTACAGAACCACTGAAAAATACCACGAATGTGCTATTTCATCATCCTAAAACTACCTTTACCTTTGTCACCAGAATAAATATTGTACACTTTATGTCAGACATTACATTTCGCGTAAAAGCGCACAGCGAGAGCCCGACCAAAACCATTGCAAAGGCAAGGGGTTTTGAAGCAATTATTGATGAACCCGAGGAACTGAACGGCACCAACGACGGTCCGAATCCGGTTGAATATACACTTATCGCCCTATCGGGCTGTTTGAACGTGATGTGCCACCTTGTGGCCAAAGAGATGAATTTCACACTGAAAGGTGTAAAAATAAACTTGTCCGGCGTGATCGACCCGGCCAAACACCTGGGTATGGCCACTACCGAAAGGGCGGGATACAAACGAATCGAGGTGGAGATCATACCCGATACGGATGCCGATGCCGCCACGCTGGATCAATGGCTCAAAACCATTGAAGAGCGTTGTCCGGTAAGCGACAACCTTAGCAACCCCACGCCGGTGCATATCACAGTGGGAAAGTAATTGACAAAAGGAAGCTTTACGCTTCCTTTATCATGTTTGCCGTTTGGTTGGGTTTCAAACCGGAAAATGTTTGGCATAACATTTCCGGATCTGTCATGTCAATGAACCTCCGGTTCAATCCATTCGCCATGATCCTTGATCAGCTGGATCAGATGCTCCACCGCCTCCGCCTGGGGAATATTCTTCTCCACCAGCTCCTTGCGACGGTAGAGTGAGATCTTGCCATGCTCAGCACCCACATAACCATAGTCGGCGTCGGCCATCTCACCCGGTCCGTTGACAATGCAGCCCATCACTCCTATCTTCAAATGCCTGAGGTGAGAGAAATGCTTTTTCACCAGTGCCACGGTGGTCTGCAGGTCGAACAGCGTCCTGCCGCAACTGGGGCAGGAGATGAACTCCGTTTTACTGGTACGCACGCGGGCTGCCTGCAGGAGCCCAAAAGCGTAATTATCCAGGTCTGAGATAGCGATATGCCCCTCGTTGCTGAGCATGATGCCATTGCCGAAGCCGTCGAGCAACACCGTTCCGAAGTCGACCCCCCCCTTGATCATGATATCCTCCGGATCATTCTCGTGGTAGCTACGCTGTAAAACTACCGGTACGCGACATCCAGCATTGAGCAGCGCATGGAAAAATGCTCTCTGCTCCCCAACTCCGTTCAGATGGTTGGTGGTGAGGATCAATGCCACGTTCTTATCGGCTTTGATCTGAGCCATTACCGTTTCATTCAGTTGTGGGTATGAGATTCGCAGGAATTTCACCGGAGCATTGCAACCGGCCATCTCTGCCATATTATCTACAGTGAAGAGCGGGAAATTGTCAATCCTTTCCTCCCAGGCAGGATAATCGACGATCGATTTCATCCCTTTTGGAAAGCTGGCCGGCACGCTGCGCCCAACATAGATATAGTCGGGGATGAAATGGGGATTGATTGTCATATCCGTTGTCCGGCTTCTGTCGGAGATCACTACCGGCAGATGCTCCCCGCCGATGTTCCAGACCGCGTCGGTCACCCTGCGATCGGTAGAAAAGGGTGAGAATCCGGGATAATGGCTGCCCTTAATGGGTGGGTGTCCCTGGCGCTGCATCACATAGTCCACCAGCTTGCGGGCGACCGGTACCTCTGCTTCGGGATCTTCACTCAACGACACCCGGATGGTGTCACCCAGGCCATCACTCAGCAGGGCGCCAATACCCACAGCCGACTTCATCCGTCCATCCTCCCCGTCACCCGCTTCGGTCACCCCGAGATGCAGGGGGAAGTGAATATCTTCCTGGTCCATCCGATGTACCAGCAGTCGCACCGCTTTGGTCATCAGCAACGTGTTGGAGGCTTTCATCGAGATCACGATGTCCTTGAAACCCTCCTCCACCGCGATGCGCAGATACTCCATGCAGGATTCCACCATCCCCTCCGGGGTGTCGCCGTAACGGCTCATGATCCTGTCGGAGAGAGAGCCATGGTTTACGCCAATGCGAATGGCCGTACCATGCTCCTTGCATACATTCAAAAGGGGAACCAGCTGGACGCGTATCTTATCAATCTCCCGTGCATACTCCTCCTCGGTAAACTCAAGCTCGGCAAAAGTCTTTTGTTTGTCGACGAAGTTACCCGGATTGATACGCACTTTTTCCGCCACGGTGGCAGCTACGAGCGCTGCACGCGGGTTGAAATGGATATCAGCCGACAGGGGTGTAGTGTATCCCTTTTCCCGCAACTCACGGTGGATGTTACGCAGGTTGTCCGCCTCACGCACTCCCTGCGTGGTGAGCCGTATCAGATCAGCACCGGCCGCAATGATCCGCTCACATTGTGCCACACTACCTTCGGTATCGCGCGTATCGGTGTTGGTCATCGTCTGAATCACCACCGGGTGATTGCCTCCCATTGTGATGTTCCCCACCGGTACATCAACCGTGGGACGACGTTTGTAATTGAAAAAATCCATTGTTAATCTATTATTTCTTCAAAGGTAATACTTCTATCCAATAGCCGTCAGGATCGATGATGAAATATAACCCCATCTCCTGGTTTTCGTAGCAGACAGCCCCCATCTCCTTATGGTAGGCACGCATCTGATCATAGTCGCCCTCCACCCGCACACAAAGATGCTGCTCGTTGTCGCCCATGTTATAGGGTCTCTCCCAGTCACGCAGCCAGGTAAGCTCAAGGGTGAAGCCGGTGACACCATCACCGAGGTAAACCAGGATAAAGGAGCCATCAGAGGCCTCCTTTCTCCTCACCTCTTTTAATCCCAACGCCTTGTCATAGAACGCTAAACTTTTTTCCAGATCGAACACATTGATGTTGTAATGGTCAAATCTTGCTTTTACTTCCATATTGATTCATATTGAAAAAGATTGATTGAGATTGATTGAGATTGAGCCGGGTCATTCTCAATCAAGTTCGTACGATTGTCCGGGTTGGGTCAACGGCAGATAGATGGCACCGTTACGTTCAGCTTCTTCAGAAAACAGGTTTGCTTTCTCATATTGCTCCCCGAAATGCATCGGAAGAAAATAACGGGTTTGAATACGTGTGACAAACTGCGCCGCTCCTCGCATGTAGTCTCTTCCCAGACGGGGATCCACCGGGAACATCACCAGATCTAACCGGTCACTCTGTTCTGCCAGCAACTCCAGTTCGCAGAGGAAATTGTTCTCGTGCGTGAGCGCTTCCTCCTTTCCCACCTCCTCATTCCAGTGCCAGTTATTCAGATCACCGGCATGAAAGATACGAACGTTGTTCCATTCCAATAGAAAAGAACCCCCTTCATCGGTTGAACCAAACGCTTTCAACCAGATCCTGTGATCCCTGTAAACCTCACCTTTTCTGAGGTAAACGACATCGGCATCAGCACCCTTGACGGAGCTGAATAACTCGTGTGAGAAGATATAGGTGATATTCTTTTTCTGCTCTCTCCAGGAGAGGATCTCCGGATTGAAATGATCCGAATGGGAATGGGTACACAACACATAGAGGTCCTCATCTTTACCGAGCAGGTAGTCATTGATCCATGCGGTGCCATCATCCCGTGGTGCATCTTTGTAGTAGTCAAAGATCACGGAAAAAGAACCGAACTCAATCAGATAACAGCTATGATAAATATATGTGACTCTCATAACTCCTAATAACAAACTGGCGGCAAAAAGTTCTGTCCTTTTTCTATAAAAATTGATAAAAGGGGTTCGGTTTTTTTCCCAAAGCAGCTGTTTCCGGGATTTTACCCCATTTTGAGAACTTATTTCTTTTCAATCTGTTTAATAATTGCACATTTTTCGTACATTTGCGCAGTTTTATCAAAAGTATCCCCGGTTGCTCTCAAATGACAGTAAAAACCGGGCTATCAAAATGGAATCAATTATGACTCACAATTTATTAAAAGGAAAAAGAGGAATCATCTTCGGAGCACTGAACGAGATGTCAATCGCCTGGAAGGTGGCCGAAAGAGCCGTGGAAGAGGGTGCCATTATCACCCTGTCGAACACACCGGTAGCGGTACGCATGGGCGACACTGCCAAGCTGGGCGAAAAACTGAACGCTGAGATACTGCCTGCAGACGCCACCAACGTGGAAGACCTGGAGATGGTCTTCTCCAAATCGATGGAGATCCTGGGGGGGAAGATCGACTTCGTGCTGCACTCCATCGGCATGTCGCCCAACGTGCGCAAGAAAAGAACCTACGATGACCTGGATTACGATATGCTGATTAAGACACTCGATATCTCGGCTATCTCGTTTCATAAGATGCTACAGGTAGCCCGCAAGATGGATGCCGTGGAACGGGGCGGTTCGATGCTGGCACTCACCTATGTGGCGGCACAGCGTGTTTTCTACGGTTACAACGACATGGCCGACGCAAAAGCCTTGCTGGAGTCAATCACCCGCAGCTTCGGCTATATCTACGGCCGCGAAAAGGGGGTCCGCGTGAACACCATCTCACAGTCGCCTACCATGACCACCGCCGGCAGCGGCGTGAAGGGGATGGCCGACCTGATGGACTTTTCCGAACGGATGTCGCCTCTCGGCAACGCTGATGCCGATGATGCAGCTGACTACTGTATTGTGATGTTTTCCGACCTCACCCGTAAGGTGACCATGCAGAACCTCTACAACGACGGCGGCTTCTCCAGCATGGGCATGAGCCTGCGCGCCATGAAGCAGTACAGCAATGGTCTGGATGAAAACCGCGACGAAAACGGGAAAGTGATCTACGGGTAAGCAAACTTCTGGATACCTATATATAATTTAGCTTCGGTCGATCGACCGAAGCTTTTTTTTTATACATTTGCATGCATATGATGATCAGGATATACAACGAAAACCCCAACCCGCGGGAGATAGAGAAAGTGGTAGCGGTACTCAGTGAAGGAGGCATCGTGATCTATCCCACCGACACGCTCTACGGCATCGGCTGTGATGCCCTCAACATACGGGCTGTGGAGAAGATCTGCGATATGAAAGGGATCAATCCCCAGAAGAGCAACCTCTCCATCATCTGCAACGACCTGAGCATCATCAGTGAATATGCCAAGGTGAGCACACCGGTCTTCAAGCTGATGAAGCGGAATCTGCCTGGCCCATTCACCTTCATCCTGCCCACCACCTCCTCGCTGCCGAAGATCTACAAGCAGAAAAAGACAGTGGGGATCCGTGTGCCGGACAACAATATCATTCGCGAGATCGTCGCCCAGTTGGGCAATCCGGTGCTAAGCACCTCGGTGATCGACAAGGAGATGGAGAGTGAATACAACACCGATCCCGAGCTGATTCACGAAAAGTGGGGCAGCTTTGCCGACCTGGTAATCGATGGAGGCCCCGGCGGCATAGAAGGATCCACGGTTGTGGACTGCACCTCCGGTGAACCAGTTATCGTCCGACAGGGAAAGGGAGAGTTAATTTTTTGATATTTTCCTTGTCAGATTAAATT
>WOYT01000030.1 GCA_011620695.1 Proteiniphilum sp. | reverse complement strand
GAACACAGATAGAAAAAATAAGCAAAGAAGTATCAGATTGACTGACAGCTGATCAGGAGATAATTCAGAAAAAGCATTCATAACAGGGCAATCAGTCAGGATGATAAATTCACGATCAACCCCGTCCGGTTCGCTATTTTTCGGAGAACTGGAATGGAGTGGCGTCTATTCTTCCCTGAACCAGCCGGCATACATCAGGTAGTTGTTGGCAATCTTCTGATTCATTCCCTTCGACTGTTCAGGATCCACTTTCTTGACGAATTTGGCCGGTACACCAGCGTAGATGCTACCCGGTTCCACCTTGGTGCCGGTTAGTACCACTGAACCGGCAGCGATGATGGCACCTTCACCCACCACCGCATGATCCAGCACCACGGCTCCCATGCCGATCAGCGCTCCATCCTTTATCTCGGCACCATGGATCACCACGTTGTGACCAATCGACACATCATTTCCGATCACCGAGACCGATTTCTGGTAGAGGGTGTGAATCACGGTACCATCCTGGATGTTAACCCGGTCGCCGATGCGGATCGAGTTGACGTCGCCACGCAACACCGCGTTGAACCAGATGCTGCAGTCATCGCCCATCACCACGTCGCCGATGATGGTGGCATTGTCAGCCAGATAACAGTTTTGGCCGAACCGTGGGGTGAAGCCCCGTACTGATTTGATGAGAGCCATAAGATTTGGTATTTGGAATATTTGATGGGGAATTTTGAATTTAGGCCGTGGGATCCGAAATTTCGGATCCCACGGCTGATTGTTATATGGCTTTGGTTTTCTTTTTCAACCAAACTTTCTCCTCGTTTGTGAGGTGCTCCCTGAGCCGGTCATATACCATCTTGTGATAGCGGTTGAGCCACTTCCGCTCCTTCTTGGTCAGCATCTTCCTGGCTATGGGACGGGTATCGATGGGACAGAGGGTGATGGTCTCAAAATCGAGGAAGGTGCCAAACTCCTCCGTGCGGGCATGTTCCTGCGTGACGATCAGGTTTTCAATACGGATGCCGTATTTCCCGGTGCGATAGAGCCCCGGCTCGTTGGAGGTGACCATCCCCGGCTGCAGCACCGTAGGGTTCTCCTCCAGTCGTATGTTCTGCGGTCCTTCATGCACGTTGAGAAAATGACCGATCCCGTGGCCGGTGCCGTGCCAGTAGGTGAGTTTGTTTTCCCACAAAGCCTTGCGTGCCAGGATATCGAGCTGTGAGCCCCGGGTGCCTTCGGGGAAGATGGCGGTTGCCAACGCGATATGTCCTTTCAGTACGTTGGTATAATCTTTCTTCATCTGTCTGGTGAGCCTGCCGACTGCCACCGTGCGGGTGATGTCGGTGGTCCCGTCGCGATACTGTGCACCTGAGTCGATTAGCAGCAATCCTTTCGGTTCAACCTGCAGACTGCTCTCCGGTGAAGCGTGGTAGTGGATGATGGCGCCGTTACTGGCATATCCGCAGATGGTGGCGAAGCTCTCACCCACATATAGATCCTGTGCCGATCGAACTTCACGCAGCTTCTCCTCCACTTTCACCTCGGTTACCTCACCGGCCGGTACCGCTTTCTCCAGCCACATGTAAAATTTCACCAGCGCCACACCATCTTTTATCATGGCATTCCGAAATCCCTGCAGCTCGGTTTCATTCTTCACGCTCTTCATCAGATCCACCGGCGAGGGGATGTCCAGGATGCGGCAATGTGCGGGTATTGCCTGCAGCAGTTTGTAGTTGATCTTGTTACCGGTGATACAGATGGTGCTTTTCTCCGGCAGGCGTGCTACATAGTCGAACACTTCGTTGTAGCCAGTGATACCTATCCCCTGCTCCTGGTAGCTGTTTGCGACCTCGTCGGTCAGTTTCTCCGGGTCGATGAAGAGTAGGGTCTCCTTTTCTGAAACGTAGGCATAGGCTACGGCAACCGGGTTATATTCCACATCGTTGCCGCGAAGATTAAAAGTCCAGGCCACCGCGTCGAGGGTGACGATCAGGATTCCATCGGCATCCCTCTTTTTCAGTTCACTGTTGATCCGTGCAATCTTGTCGGTAACTGACTCGCCGGCAATCTCCACAGGGAGGGTGAACACCTTGTTGGCTGGTATCGCGGGGCGATCGGCACGGATTACCTCGAAAGGATCGAATGAGGTCTCCAGCGCAATCTCTTTTTCCTCCAGTCTCTTTTTCAGGGCCAGCGCATCGGAGGCGGCATAGACCAGTCCGTCAATGCCAACCCTGCCACCTTTGCCGGTTTGCCCGATGATCCATTCGGTCATATCGGGTGTATCTGGTTGTCCCATCCGGAAGAGTTCAAAGCCTGTATCTTTCAGCTCTTCGGCTGCCTGCAGAAAGTAGCGCGAGTCGGTCCATACACCCGCCTTCTCCCTGGTTACCACGGCGGTGCCGGCTGATCCGGTGAATCCGCTGATCCATTTTCTTGACTCCCAGTGCTGAGGGGGGTATTCACTCAGATGGGCATCGGTACTTGGGATGATAAATGCATCCAGATTCTTCTCCTGCATGAACTGACGCAAGGCAGTTACTCTTTCAGGGATCTCATTCTTTTTCATAGGGTATCTTTTGTTTTTAAACAACAAATATACCAATTTGTTCTTATATTTGAGGGGTTGAACGGAAAACAGTTGGTATCGGATGAACTACATCTCTCATCAGCTGTTTCTTACGAATCATTTCATAAAACAAACGGTATGAAGACAACAATGACCCTTCGTAACATGCACTTTTACGCCTATCATGGTGTGATGCCGCATGAGAGGACAGTGGGTGGCGATTACAGGGTTACGCTTCTGTTGGAGGCTGATCTGTCGGCTGCCTGCAGCTCGGATCAGCTGGAGGATACCCTCAACTATACCGGTCTCTACAACCTGGTAAAGAGTGAGATGGAGATCCCCTCGCGGTTGATTGAACATCTGGCGGGGCGCATCTATTCAAGGATCAAATCGGTATATCCAGCGATCACAGCACTCTCGGTCACCCTGGCCAAGCTTCAGCCTCCCGTAAGTGGAAGAATGGAAGCGGCGGAGATCACCCTGACCGACTGAGCGGAATGGTGGTTAACTCGTAACTTTTTTTTATCTTTGCAGAAATATTTGAACAATGGATGAACTGGCAACAGAGAGCGATACGCTGATGCTACGCACGGAGAACCTGGTGAAACGGTATGGGAAAAGGACCGTGGTGAACCACGTATCCATCAACGTGAAGCAGGGTGAAATCGTCGGACTGCTGGGCCCTAACGGAGCAGGCAAGACCACCACCTTCTATATGACGGTGGGGCTGGTGGTGCCAAACGAGGGTGAGATCTTTATCGGCCGCCAGAACATCACTAATTTCCCTGTTTACAAGCGTGCGCAACATGGTATTGGTTACCTGGCGCAGGAGGCTTCCATCTTCCGCAAGATGACGGTGGAGGACAACATCAAGTCGGTACTTGAGTTTACGAATATGACCCCACGCCAGCAGAAGGAGAAGCTGGAGAGCCTGATCGAGGAGTTCGGACTGCAGAAAGTACGCAAGAACAGCGGCGACCGCCTGTCGGGGGGTGAACGACGTCGCGCCGAGATTGCACGCTGTCTGGCCATCGACCCCAAGTTCATCATGCTTGATGAGCCGTTTGCCGGTATTGACCCGATAGCCGTGCAGGATATACAGTCGATCGTGGCACAGCTGAAATACAGGAACATCGGCATCCTGATCACCGACCACAACGTGGATGAGACACTCAGCATCACCGACAGGGCATACTTGCTCTTCGAGGGAAAGGTACTTTTCCAGGGTACCGCTGAAGAGCTGGCCGCCAACCCGGTTGTGCGGGAGAAGTACCTGGGACGGGACTTCGAGCTGCGTCGCAGGGTGTTTGATACCTCCAATCAGTAAGCCAATGGCCAGATTGCTCTCTATCGACTATGGGAAGAAACGTACCGGCATCGCCGTGAGCGATCCGCTGCAGATCATCGCCAATGGGCTGACCACTGTGGAGACCACCCGTCTGTTTGACTTCCTGAAGGAGTATCTGCAAAGGGAAGAGGTTTCCTGTATTGTCGTGGGTCTGCCAAAACAGATGAACAATGAGCCCTCAGAGAACATGATGCGGATCGAACCCTTTGTCAACAGGTTGCGGAAGCTTTACCCCCATATCCCGGTGGAGTACTTCGATGAGCGCTTCTCATCGAAGATGGCACATCAAACGATGATCGACGGTGGAGTGAAGAAGAAAGACCGTCAGAACAAGGCGCTGGTGGATGAGATCAGTGCCACCATCATCCTGCAGGGATATATGGAAAGCAAAAGAATGAGATGATGATATTACCCATTTATATATACGGACATCCGGTGCTGCGCAAGGTGGCACTGGATATTGATGCAGCAAATTATCCCAAACTAAAGGAGCTGATCGACAATATGTTTGAAACGATGTATCATGCCGATGGGGTGGGGCTCGCGGCTCCCCAGGTCGGGCTGACTGATCGCATCTTTGTGGTGGATCTGGCTCCCTTAGCCAATGAAGAGCATCCGGAGTTCAAGAATTTTAAAAAGGTGTTTATCAATGCCCATATCACCGAAAGAAGTGGTGAGACAGAACTGGTGGAGGAGGGATGCCTCAGCATCCCCGGCATTCATGAGAAGGTACCCCGCGAGGGAGAGGTGACCATTGCTTATCTGGATGAAGATCTGCAGCCGAAGGAGGAGCATTACTCCGGTTTCATGGCACGTGTGATCCAGCATGAGTATGATCATCTGGACGGGATCCTCTTCACCGACCGCATCTCACCGCTCCGCAAACGAATGGTTAAAAGCAAGCTGGCCGCCATGGAGAAAGGGAAGGTTGCCTGTGATTATAAGATCCGGACCGCGAGATAAACAGCTGATCAGCCGGCGTTGGTTAGCTTCTGTGCTGCCTGCTGATCCAAAAACCAAAAGAGATTACCCGATTCCGGATGTACGCGTGCAGCCGGATATTTTTTTGCCGCTTCCTCAGGACGGGTGACAATCTCTTTCACCTTGTCGGCCTTGTTGTCACCAGTGACCAGGAAAGCTACATTACGGGCGGCATTGATTACCCTGCCGGTGAGGCTTACCCGTTGTTGGCCGCTCACCGGATGGGTGGCGGCAATACAGTTGCTGTCACTCTCCCACAGCTCCATCTGGTGGGGAAAGATGGAGGCGGTGTGGCCGTCATCACCCATGCCCAGCATCACGATATCGAAAACAGGCAGACCCTGCTCTTTTACCAGCTTATCCTGCAGCAGTCTGCCATATCGTTCGGCCTCCGCCGCAGGGTCATTTTCACCCATCATGCGGAAAATGTGCTCATCAGGGACCGGTACAAAATCGAGCAGGTGCTCTTTCGTCATCTTGTAGTTGCTTTCATCATCATCGGGCGGTACACAGCGCTCATCTCCCCAGAAAAACCTGATTCTTCTCCAGTCTATCTCACCTTCAGGCAGCGATGCCCAGTAATCGAACAGTTGCTTAGGTGTGGAACCGCCTGAGAGGGCAACAGTAAGCTCTTTTTCCCCTTCCAGCAATCCTTTCAGCCACTCCGTGAAGGAGCGGTTCAGCTCATCGGTCGTTTTAAATATCTGTATGTCCATGATTTTTAGCTTTCAGCTGTCCCTATAAAATCGGGATCTTCGCTACGATCAGCGATCAGCTTTGTTTTGTATATGGTTCCTGG
>WOYT01000083.1:3640-5729 GCA_011620695.1 Proteiniphilum sp. | reverse complement strand
ACTCATCTCATTGATCCTGCTGATCACCTTATTTTCCGGTTGCAGCACATCACAAAATCAACTGACGCTGCATGTACAGAACCCGACTTCAATTGACCGGGAAAACGAGATGGTGGAAGTGGCATGGAAAGATATCCGTCAGCATCTGTCTCTCCCGGAAAATCAGACCATCATCGTCACCGATAGCCTGGGAGAACAGGTTCCTTACCAGCTGATCACGAATGGTACCGATACGGTAGAGGCGTTGTTGTTCCCTGTCTCATTGGCTGCGGGTCAGACTGCTTTATTCCAGGTATCCGCAGGAGTGCCGGAACCGGTTCAGCCGATGGTATATGGCAGGCTGGTACCTGAGCGGAAAGATGATTTCGCCTGGGAGAACAACCGTACTGCCTTCAGGATATACGGTCCTGCGTTGAAAGCGACCGGAGAGATCAGCAACGGGATGGATTTCTGGGCCAAAAGGACCGACTCGCTGATCATCGACAAATGGTATCAGAACGATTTGTCCGGTGTAGCCTCCTACCACGAGGACCATGGCGAAGGACTCGACTTCTACAAGGTAGGCAGAACGCTTGGCCTCGGCATGACGGCACCTGTCGATCACGACACGCTCTGCCTTGGCCACAACTTTGTCACCGCCGAGATCCTGGATAACGGGCCGCTTCGAATCACTTTCAAGCTCACCTACGATCCTTATCCGGCCGGCAGGCATGAGATATCGGAAACAAGGATTATTTCGCTCGATGCCTATAGCCTCTTCAACAAAGTGACCCATATTTTCGAAACCGATACAACCGAATTAACGGTCGCAACCGGCATCGTGATGCCTGAGGAAAATCCGGAAGAAAATGCCGCAGCCACTACTTTTGGCGATAACAGCGGCATCATTGCCTATAAGAACCCTACCGATGCAGTGAACGGAACCATTTACACCGCTGCCATTCATCCCGACGGATTCGGGTTCATCAAGGTCGCCAACGGCCATTATTTGGGACTGAACAGTTACCAACCCGGTAACCCGTATACCTATTACGCCGGAGGAGGCTGGAGCAAAGCCGGATTCAACAGCTTCGAAGAGTGGATCCAATTTGTGAAATCAGAAAAAGAAAAAATAGACCAACCTTTCATTATCACAATCGACTAATATGCAGAAAGTTGTTACTTTTGGTGAGATCATGCTGCGTCTGGCCACACCGGGCTATCAAAGATTCATTCAGTCCGACAATCTTACCGCTACCTTCGGGGGTGGTGAGGCGAATGTAGCCGTCTCGCTGGCAAACTACGGCATCCCCGTGGATTTTGTGACAAGGCTTCCCAATAATGATATCGCCGAATGGTGCATCTCCGATCTCCGGAAATATAATGTGGGAACAGCCCGGATTCTCCGTGGCGGGGAACGCGTGGGGATCTATTTCCTCGAAACCGGCGCCGTGGCCCGTCCCTCCAAAGTGGTGTACGACAGGGCACACTCCTCCATTGCCGAAGTGGAAAAAGGAATGTTCAACTGGCGGGAGATCCTGAAAGATGCCACCTGGTTTCACTGGACCGGCATCACACCGGCTCTCTCACAGGGAGCGGCCGATGCCTGTCTCGAAGCCATTCAAACGGCCAATGAGATGGGAGTCACCGTATCGTGCGACCTCAACTACCGGAAGAACCTCTGGAAATACGGCAAGAAAGCATCGGAGATCATGCCCGCACTGGTGGAAGGCTGCGATGTGATCCTCGGCAACGAGGAAGATGCCGAAAAAGTGTTCGGCATCAAACCGGAAGGATTCAGCGTGGAACATACCGGTGGTGAGGTGGATGCCTCTCAGTTTGAATCGGTCTGCAAACAGCTGATGCAACGGTTCCCCCGGGCAAAGAAGGTGATCATCACCCTGCGCGGATCCATCAATGCCAACCACAACACCTGGGGTGGCTGCCTCTGGTCCGACAAGCTCTACCAATCGCGCCGTTACGATATCACCCATATCGTGGACCGCGTAGGTGGCGGCGACTCATTCATGGGCGGGTTGATCTACGGATTGCTCACCTATAAAGATGACGACCAGAAAGCACTCGATTTCGCCGTGGCAGCATCCTGCCT
>WOYT01000083.1:0-3540 GCA_011620695.1 Proteiniphilum sp. | reverse complement strand
CAAGAACCAAGAACTGATCGTAGTGAAAGCGAATCGAAACGCAGTGGAGACTCCGATCTATCGGAGGTTTCCGCAAGGCGGAAAAACAAATAGTTAAAAAAATTATGTCCAAATTTTCAAGACTCAAAGTTTACCAGACAATAGAGGAGACCGGTATCGTCCCGGTCTTTTACCATGCCGATGCGGAAGTGGCAAAAAAAGTAGTGAAGGCATGTTACGAAGGAGGAATCCGCGTCTTCGAGTTCACCAACCGGGGCGACTTCGCCCAGGAGGTGTTCGCCGAGCTGGTGAAGTGGGCAGACGCAGCGTGTCCGGAGATGATACTGGGTATCGGCTCCATCGTGGATGCCCCCACAGCAGCGCTCTACATCCAATTGGGGACCAACTTTGTGGTGGGTCCGCTGCTCAACCCCGATATCTTCAAGGTGTGCAATCGCAGACAGATCGCCTACTCCCCCGGTTGCGCCACCACCTCAGAAATAGGGCTGGCACAGGAGCTGGGTGCCGAGATTGTGAAGGTGTTCCCCGGCGGCAACGTGGGTGGCCCTTCGTTTGTGAAAAATATCAAGGGACCCATGCCCTGGTCGAAGATCATGGTCACCGGCGGTGTGGAACCTACCGAAGAGAATCTCTCCGCCTGGTTCAAAGCCGGTGTCACTGCCGTGGGAATGGGCTCAAATCTTTTCCCCAAAGAGGTAATCAAGGCGGGCGAATGGGAAAAAATCTCCGAGCTATGCCGCCAGGGGCTGGCCATCATCCGGAAGAACCGATAATCATTCAATCACTTAATATCAGAAAACAATCATGAGTAATCTACAAGAAGGAAATGCAAAGATGACCAACTACCGCTGGACAATCGTCACCATGCTGTTTTTGGCTACGACCATCAACTATCTGGACCGCCAGGTATTGTCACTTACATGGGCCGACTTTATCGCGCCTGAATTTCACTGGACCAACACCGACTACGGTACCATCACCGGTCTGTTCTCCCTGTTCTATGCCGTTTCGATGCTGTTTGCCGGCAAGTTTGTCGACTGGATCGATACCAAGAAAGGGTTCCTCTGGGCCATCGGTGTCTGGTCGTTCGGAGCCATACTGCACGCCTTTTGCGGAATCGTCACCGCGGGAATAACGACAGGTGAATGGACGATGAGTTTCAGCGGGGCCCGTGAAGCAATTTCAACGGTGGGCGATGTTTCCATGATTGTCAGTGTAAGCGTAACCCTTTTCGTGTTTGCCCGCCTGGTACTGGCATTGGGTGAAGCGGGTAACTTCCCCGCAGCCATCAAAGCAACAGCCGAATATTTCCCCAAGAAAGACAGGGCCTATGCGACCAGTATTTTCAACTCGGGTGCCCAGATCGGCGCATTACTGGCTCCGCTCACCGTTCCCTTCATTGCCAAAGCATGGGGCTGGGAAATGGCGTTTATCGCGATCGGCGCCCTGGGTTTTATCTGGATGGCCTTTTGGGTATTTATCTATCATAAACCTGAAAAGAACAAACATGTCAATGCCCACGAATTGACCTATATCCTTCAGGACGACGCTACGGATGTTGCTGCCGGAGCAGGAACAGCAGCAGAAAATGCAGGCAAAAGAGTCTCTTTCAAACAGGCTTTCAGATATAAACAAACCTGGGCTTTCGCGGTGGGTAAATTTCTGACCGACGGTGTATGGTGGTTCTTGCTGTTCTGGATCCCAGCCTACCTGAAGTCGGTTTACGGACTGGATTCCACGCAAAGCGCCCCCCACGTCTTCGTGGTATATGCCATCTCCATGATCTCGGTCTTTTCCGCCGGCTATTTCCCGGCCTATTTCATGAATAAGAAGAAACTAAATCCGTATGACGGACGCATGAGAGCAATGCTCCTTTTTGCTTTCTTCCCGCTGCTGATTCTCCTGGCACAACCCCTGGGCGGAATATCCGTATGGATTCCGGTAATCATCATCGGTATTGCAGCAACGGCACACCAGTCGTGGTCGGCAAACATCTTCTCCACCGTGAGCGATATGTTCCCGAAATATGCCGTGGGAACCATCACCGGCATCGGCGGCATGGCCGGTGGTATTGGCTCTCTGCTCATCAACCAGAGTTCGGGAATGCTGTTCGATTTTACAGCCAATACCAATATGAAGTTTATGGGATTTGAAGGAATCGATTCCGGTTATTTCATCATCTTCTGCTTCTGTGCTTTTGCCTATCTCCTGGGATGGATCATCATGAAATCACTGGTTCCGAAGTATCAGCTGATCACAGATATGTAATAAAATTGATCAAACGACATCCCCCCGGTGGCGGAATCAAGTAGGAGGAAGACAAAGTAGTTTTCTTCCTACTTTCGTTTTCCCATAGTATTTTCTGGTAATGATTGTTTGATCCGTTCAATCAGCTCCAGGCACATCCGCCCGTTGTGATAGGGACACTTCCAGAATCCTGCCTTGTCGTTTACCCGGTCTTTCTCTCCGTCGGGCGAAACCGACCAGAACCATTCACCCACTTCTCTATCAATCAAATGCAGTTTGATGAACTTCCAGCTGTTGCAGGCTTTATCGAGGTAATCACTTTTTCCGGAAAGCTGCCAGGCATTGAAGAAGCCGACCACCGCCTCCGCCTGTGGCCACCAGTCACACCGTTCGTCACGATGACCACTTGCCCAATCGCGTTCATTGATCAGCCCACCGTGGTCGTTCAGTCCCTCCGCCGCGGCATTGGCGATCCGGAGCGTGACAGACTGCACCTTGCGGAGCGTCTCCTCGTCGCCCAGCACCCGTGCCGCCTCCTCCAGCAGCCAGGAAGCTTCGATATCGTGCCCGAAGGAGTAGATGGTCGATTTACAATGCCATTCCTCATCAAAAAAAAGGTTGAGGTGGCCGCTCACCGGATCGATGATTTTTTCCAGGAAGATGCCGATCAGGTTCTTCAACTGACGTGCAAGCGTGATATCCTTCCATACCCGGTAGAGGTTGGTGTAGGCTTCCAGGATGTGAAGGTGCGTGTTCATCGTCTTCTTCTCATTGGCATCCTTTTCACTCAGCCGCAGGTCCTCCAGCAGCACCCAGTCGCGGCTATAGGCCTCCAGGTAACCGTTCTTCACATTGTCGAAGCTGTGCTGCTCGATGAGCCGGAACAGTTCTTTGGCCTTGTCGAGGACCTCCTGATCGCCGCTTGCCCTGTAATACTCCGTCAGTGCATAGATGAAAAATGCCTGACTGTAAATCTGCTTCTTGGGGTCGGCAGGAGTGCCGTCGGCATGCAGCATCCAGTAGGTGCCGCCGTACCGGTCATCGAAAAAGTGTGAAAAGATATATCCTTTGACTCGCTGAGCCTCAGCAAGGTACTTCTCCGACTGCAACCGCAGAGCTGACGACGAGAAAGTCCAGAGGATCCGGGCGTGGAGGATTCCCCCTTTGGGGGCATCGGGCACAAGACGGTTCTCACCGGTCATCCGGCCGTAGTAACCACCCCGTTCGTTGTCCTTCATCCTGTTCATCCAGAAAGGGAGGATATTGCCGGTCAGCTCGTTATGCAGCTCTTTT